>JANQKO010000464.1 GCA_028281075.1 Alphaproteobacteria bacterium
TCGCGCGGCCGCGAGGCGTTCCAGGAAGTCGACCACCACGCCATGTTCGCCTCGCTCGCCAAGGCCGTGATCGAACCGGCCGCGGCCGACGAAATTCCCGAAGCAGCGGCCCGCGCCATCGCCAAGACCACCGAGGGCCGCCCCGGCCCCGTGGTCCTCGTGCTGCCACGCGACCTGACCGAAGCCGAGATCGGCGAGCCCGTCCCGCCGCCGGCCACGGCGCGGACGGTGCTGGCGCCGGCGCCGGACCTGCTGGCCGACGCCATGGACCTGCTGGCGCCCGCGCGCCGGCCGCTGATCATCGCCGGCGAGCAGGTCGCCTTCGAGGCGGCGCACGGCGCGCTGGCCGATTTCGCCACGGCGCTGGGCGCGCCGGTGATGACGGCCTATCGGCGCCAGGACGCGATGGACAACATGCATCCGGCCTATGCCGGGCATCTGGAGATCAACCGCGTCGACTTCCAGCGCCGGGCCTTCGCCGACTGCGACCTGCTGATCGCGGCCGGCAGCCGGCTCGACGGCATCACGGCGGAGGACGGCGCCCTGCCGCGCGACGGCCTGCCGCTGCTGCACATCCATCCCGACGCCGAGGTGCTGATGCGGTTCGGCGCCGACCTGGCGATCCGCGCCGATGCCGGCCCGACACTGGCGGCGCTGGCGGCGGACCTGCCGCCGCCGCCGGCCGCGCGGCTGGCCTGGCGGGACGGCCTGCGCCAGGCCTATCTGGCGCTGTCGACGCCCGGCGCCGTGCCGGTCGCCGGCACGGTCGACCTGGCCGCGATCGCGCATCTCGTCGACACCACGGCGCCCGCCGACCGGGTCATCCTGACCGACGCCGGCAGCTTTTCCCGCTGGATCCACCGCTATACCCGCAGCCGGCGGCCCGGCAGCACGGCCGGTCCGATGTCGGGCGCCATGGGCTATGCCGTGCCGGGCGCGATCGGCGCGCACCTGGCCCGGCCGGACGCGGCGATCATCGCCTATGCCGGCGACGGCGGCTTCATGATGACGGGCCAGGAGCTGATGACCGCCGTCGAGCGGGACCTGCCGGTGAAGGTGATCGTCTGCGACAACGCCGCCCAGGGCTCGATCCTGGCCGGGCAGGTCGGCAGGTACGGCGCGGCGGCGGACTACGCCACCCGCCTGCGCAGCCCCGACTTCGCCGCCGTCGCCGCGGCCTACGGCGCGCCGTCCTGGACCGTGTCCCGGACCGAGGATTTCGCCGACGCCTTCGCGGCGGCGCTGGCCCATCCCGGCCCGGCGCTGATCCATGTGCTGACGGACATCCGCGACATCGCGCCCTTCGGTCCCGGCAAGGACGCGGTGTAGAAAGGCATCATTCCGCCGTCATGCCGGGACGGGCGTCCGGAGACGGACCATCTTTAGCCGCCCGATTCCATTCCGCGCTAACAGGCTGCTGAAAGCCGCGATATCGGCGCCAGCATGCTTCGAGACGACGCTTCGCGTCTCCTCAGCATGAGGATAAGCCGTTGAATTCAAAAGATTCCTTATCCTGAGGAAGCCCCGATAGGGGCTGTCTCGAAGGATGGTCAGCCGCGCGATCGGATCATTTCAACAGCCTGCCAGCGCATTTTTCGTTCATACGGCACCGGCCCGCTCCTCCACGCGGCCACCCAACGACAGTATCCTATGGGTGGCCGGGTAGGTGAGCCGGCCGGTCCAGCTTCCGCGTGAGCGGGAAACGCGCTAGTTCGCCGCCGCGGCGTCGAAGTTGACGGTGACCTGGGGCATGGCCTCGTTCAGGCGGGCGACCACCGATTCCGTGACATTGAGCTTGTCGTTGAAGACCAGCACGGCCGAGCGCGGCAGCGTCAAGGTCGCGCCCTTCTCCTGCATGACCTCGGTGACGGCCCGCGCCATGGCCTCGCGGACCTGACGCATGCCGGAATTGAAGGCCGTGTTCAGCAGGTTGCGGCGCTGCTCCGCGTCGCGGCGCAGGTCGGCATAGTCGCGCTCCAGCTTGCGTCGGCGCTGCTCCATGGCTTCACCCGAGAGGATCGCCTGCTGGCGGCGAAGCTCGTCCTCCTCGACTTTCAGCGCCTGCTTGCGCTGCTCGAGTTGCTGCTCGTAGGCGGTGCGCTGCACCTCCACCTGCTCGACCACGCTCTTGGCCGCCGCCGAGTCGCGCAGGACGCGCTGCACGTCGACGATCATCACCGTGAGCGCGCCGTCCTGGGCCCGTAGCGGCGCCGGCGACAGCGCCACGAACGCGACGAGGACAAGCGCCATGGCCCCGGCGAAAGCCGCGCGAATCCGGCCCGGGCCGACGATAGGATTTGTGACCGTCATGATTCGCGCAACCTAACAGAGACGCGATGCCAAGCCAAACGTGGCGGCCGTCCCGACGCGGCCGCGCCGGGAAATGTGATCGCCCCGGCGCGACCTCAGAGGCTGTTTGAAAATGGGCCTGTCAGCCCTTTTTCTCGGCGGCACCGGCCCGCTCCCCCACCCGCCACCCAATTCAGGATACGCTCGTTGGGTGGCCGGGTGGGGGAGCGGGCCGGCAACGGCATTCTCCAACGGACACTCAGGCCGCCAGCCTGTCGGCCAGGAAATCGAGCCGGTCCTGGCCCCAGAACAGCTCGCCGTCGATCACATAGGTCGGCGCGCCGAAGACGCCGGCGGCCAGGGCGTCGTCGACGTTGCGCTGGAACGCGGCCCGCGCGGCCTCGCCTTCCGACGCGGCCAGCAGCGCCGCGCCGCCGAAGCCGGCCTCGCCCATGGCGGCAACGAGGTGATCCGGATCGGCCAGGTCGCGGTCCTGCTCCCAGCAGGCCCGCAGCAGCGCCCAGGCCACGGCCAGCGGATCCAGGCCGGCCTGGCCGGCGGCGACCACCATGCGGTTGGCGGTACCGTCGTCGACCGGATGAAACGCCGGCGTGATGTTGATCGGCAGGCCGAGCCGGGCCTTCCAGCGCCGCAGTTCCATCATCCGGTAGGCCCGGCGCGCGGGCGGGCGCTTGGGCAGCGGCAGGCCGCCGGTCTGGGCGAAGATCTCGCCGAACTGCGCCGGCTTGCAGCGGATCTCGGCCCCCGCCTTGGCGGCCATGGCGATCAGCCGCTGATGGCCCAGATAGGTCCAGGGCGACGCCGCCGTCAGATAGTAATCGATCACCTTGGTCATGCCTGTTCCTCCGGTAGGGCCGTCGGCCGGGCGACGTTCCGCGCCAGCACGCCTTTCTCACCGCCATCATGGTCCGCGCTGGGCGGCAAAGGCCAGGCCGGCGTTTTCCCCGGCCGAAAAATGTTTTAGACTTAAAATAATTTTTCTCCCCCGCCCGCGGCTCGCACCCGGCCCGCGGGCGCGGCCAGGGCGAGGACGGCGAGGCATGAAGATCGACATCATCGGCGGCGGACCGGCGGGACTCTATTTCGCGATCCTGATGAAGAAGGCAGACCCCGGCCACGAGATCCACGTCGTCGAGCGCAACCGGCCGGACGACACCTTCGGCTTCGGCGTGGTGTTTTCCGACGAGACGCTGGGCCACTTCCGCGACCGCGATCCCGAGACCTATTACGAAATCCTCGACAGCTTCGCCTACTGGGACGAGATCGACACCCATTTCAAGGGCCGGGTGATCCGTTCGAC
>JANQKO010000505.1 GCA_028281075.1 Alphaproteobacteria bacterium
GATGATGCAGTTGTCGGCGCGGTCGCGCACGACCTCCATCTCGTATTCCTTCCAGCCGAGCACCGATTCCTCGATCAGCACCTCGCTGGTCGGCGACGCGTCGAGGCCGCCCTCGACGATGGCCCGGAATTCGTCGCGGTTATAGGCGATGCCGCCGCCGGTGCCACCGAGCGTGAAGCTGGGCCGGATGATCGCCGGCAGGCCGACGACGTCGAGGCCGGCCAGCGCCTCGTCCAGGCTGTGCGCGAAGTGAGCTTTTGGCGTTTCCAGCCCGATCGCGTTCATGGCCTGCTTGAACTGCTGACGGTCCTCGGCCTTGGTGATCGCCGTTGGCGAAGCACCGATCAACTCAACGCCCAGCCGTTCCAGCGTGCCGTCGCGGCTTAGCGCCATCGCCGTGTTCAGCGCGGTCTGTCCGCCCATTGTCGGCAACACGGCGTCGGGCTGTTCCTTGGCCAGGATGCGGGCGACGACCTCCGGCGTGATCGGCTCGACATAGGTGGCGTCGGCCATGTCCGGATCGGTCATGATCGTCGCCGGGTTCGAGTTCACCAGCACGACGCGGTAGCCCTCGTCTCTCAACGCCTTGCAGGCCTGGGTGCCGGAATAGTCGAACTCGCAGGCCTGGCCGATGATGATCGGCCCGGCGCCGATGATCATGATCGAGGAAATGTCGGTCCGCTTAGGCATTCTGGGCCATCAAGTCGACGAAGCGTTCGAACAGATAGTGGCTGTCCTGCGGGCCCGGCGACGCCTCGGGATGATACTGCACGGCGAAGATCGGCTTGCCGTCGACGGCGAAGCCTTCGAGGCAGTTGTCGAACAGCGACACGTGGGTCGGCGTGACGCCGGCCGGCAGCGAGTCGCGGACCACGACGAAGCCGTGGTTCTGGCTGGTGATCTCGACCTTGCCGGTGGTCAGGTCCTTGACCGGCTGGTTGGCGCCGCGATGGCCCATATGCATCTTCTCGGTCCGCGCCCCCAGCGCCAGCGCCAGCATCTGGTGTCCGAGGCAGATGCCGAACAGCGGTTTGCCGGATTCGATGACGCCGCGGATCGCCGGCACGGCATATTCGCCCGTGGCGGCCGGATCGCCGGGACCGTTCGACAGGAACACGCCGTCCGGATCGTGGCGCAGAATGTCGTCGGCCGTCGAATCGGCCGGCACGACGGTGATCCGGCATCCGGCCGAGGCCAGGCAGCGCAGGATGTTGCGCTTGACGCCGTAGTCAACGGCGACGACGTGATGGACGGGGTCCTTGAGCCGGCCGTAGCCGTCCGCCAGCGACCAGCGGGTTTCTTCCCAGGCATGGCTCTGCCGGCAACTGACGTCGATGGCGAGGTCCATGCCTTCCAGGCCGGGCCAGGCGTTCGCCTCGGCCTGAAGTGCCGCAATATCGAATTGTCCGTCGGGATCGTGCCGCAGCACGCCGCGCGGCGCGCCGAGGTCGCGGATGCGCCGGGTCAGCCGCCGGGTGTCGATGCCGGCGATCGCCGGCAGGCCGAAGCGTGACAGCCAGGCATCGAAATCTCCGGCCGCGCGCCAGTTCGACGGTCCGGTGACGTCCATGCGCAGGACGCAGCCGCGCGCCGCCGGCGTCGTCGTCTCGTGGTCCTCGTCGTTGGCGCCGACGTTGCCGATATGCGGGAAGGTGAAGTTGATGATCTGGCCGGCATAGGAGGGATCGGTCATGATCTCCTGATAGCCGGTCATCGAGGTATTGAAGCAGACCTCGCCGACCGCCTGGCCGACAGCGCCCAGGCCCTGGCCCTGGAACACCGTGCCGTCATCCAGCACCAACACCGCCGTCGCGCGTGCGGACGGCGCGGCGGGGTCGCTGATGATGGGTGTCATCCGAGGGGTTCCGAACAGGTCGCGCGGCCCCGGCGATTCGCCCGGCCGCGCCGAAAAAGCGCCGGGACAGTAAGCAAAAGCCCGGCCGCCGTCAAGCCTGGCGATTTGTTGGAAAATCTTTATATATCAATATCTTAGTTCCGCGTCGGCGGTTTGCGTCGCCGCTGCCTTTCAGTTAGCATTCCCTGCCTCATGCACGAACAGCGGGAGTTATCCGAATGCTGCGTGCCGATCTGTCAGAGTCGCTCAAGTCCGCCATCAAGGCGAAGGACAATCGCCGCGTCTCGACGTTGCGCCTGATCCTGGCCGCCATCAAGGACCGCGACATCGCCGTGCGCGGCGATGGCCGGGCCGACGGCGTCAGCGACGACGAGATCCTCGGGATCCTGCAAAAGATGATCAAGCAGCGGCGCGAGAGCATCGCCCACTACGAGCAGGGCGCGCGCCTGGAGCTGGCGGCGCAGGAGCAGGAAGAGATCGACGTCATCCAGGACTATCTGCCGGCGCAGTTGAGCGATGACGAGATGAACGCGGTGGTCACCGAGCTTCTGGCCGAGATCGGCGCCGACGGCATCAAGGACATGGGCCGGACCATGGGCGTGCTGAAGCAGCGCTATGCCGGCCGGATCGACACCAGCAAGGCCAGCCTGATCGTGCGGCAGCTCCTGACCGGCGGACCGTCGTCGGCGTCGTAGGTCCGGGGGATTTGCCCCGCTCGGGCGACGCGCTAATCTTGTCCCGCGCCCTGCCGTTGCGCGGCGTTCGCGGCCAGATCTGATACCGACATCCGCCGATGGCTTTCAGCGACCAGTTCCTCGATGAGATCCGGACCCGCGTGCCGGTGTCGGATGTCGTCGGGCGACGGGTCAAGCTGATCAAGCGGGGGCGCGAGTATGTCGGCCTCAGCCCGTTCAACAGCGAAAAGACGCCATCGTTCACGGTGAACGACCAGAAGCGGTTCTACCACTGCTTCTCCAGCGGCGAGCACGGCGACGTCTTCACTTTCCTGATGAAGACCGAAGGCCTGTCGTTTCCCGAGGCGGTCGAGCGGCTGGCGGCCGAGGCCGGCCTGGAGGTGCCGAAGGACGCGCCAGAAGACCGCGCCAGGGCCGAGCGCCGGGCCGGCCTGGTCGAGGCCATGGAGGCGGCGACCCAGTGGTTCCAGGCCAGGCTCGCCGGCCAGAGCGGGCGGATTGCCGCCGATTACCTGCGAGGGCGCGGTCTCGATGCCGAGACCGTGCGGCAATTCCGGCTCGGCTTCGCGCCCGATCGGCGCACGATGCTGAAGGAAGCGCTGATCGCGCGCGGTTTCGCGGAAAGCGTCCTGGTCGAGGCCGGCCTGCTGATCGCGCCCGATGACGGTGGCGCCAGCTACGACCGGTTCCGCCACCGGGTCATGTTTCCGATCACCGACCGCCGCGGCCGGGTGATCGCCTTCGGCGGCCGCACGCTGGGCGAGTCGCGCGCGAAGTACCTGAACTCGCCGGAAACGCCGCTCTTCCACAAGGGCAACGTGCTCTACAACCTCGGCCCGGCCCGGCAGGCGGCGCACGAGGCCGGCGAGGTGGTCGTCACCGAAGGCTATATGGACGTCATCGCGCTGTACCGCGCCGGCTTCAAGCACGCGGTGGCGCCGCTGGGGACGGCCCTGACCGAGGCCCAGATCGCCGAGCTCTGGCGGCTGGCGCCGGAGCCGGTGCTCTGCCTCGACGGCGACAATGCCGGCCAGCGGGCCGCCCGGCGCGCCGCCGAGCGGGCGCTGCCGCTGCTCAAGCCGGGACAGTCGCTGCGTTTCGCCGAGTTGCCGGCCGGCGACGATCCGGACAGCCTGCTGGCCGGCGAGGGGCCGGCCGCGCTGCGGCGCGTGCTGGACGCGGCCCTGCCCATGGCCGAGGTGCTGTGGCGGGGTGCCGTCGGCGGGCGCCCGCTGGACACGCCCGAACGGCGCGCCGGCCTGCGGCGCGATCTGGGCCGGATGGCGGCCGAGATCCGCGACGAGACCGTGCGCGGCTACTACCGGCAGTATTTCGCCGAGCGCCTGGATGGCCTGTTCGGCGGTGGTGGCGGACGGTCGCCCGGACCCAGGCCGGGCGGGCCGCGCCGCGGCGGCCATTACGGCGCGTTTACCATAGCGAAACTACCTGCGCGACATAGTCTCGGGCAGGGTAGCGAGGCGCAGTCCATACGCCGGGAGCGATTGTTGACCGCTGTATTGCTCAATCATCCGGTGTTGCTGGAAGAGGTTGGGGAGGATTACGCTTCGCTGGCCTTGTCCAGCCCCGCGCTTGACAGCCTGCGGAATGCGATCATAAAACAGGCCGGTTCGGGCGAGCCCCTTGATATTGCTGGTCTAAAGGACAATCTCTCCGGCAGCGCACAGGCTGAGCTTATGAGCTTATCTGGGCCGGTTGCGGCCGATTTGGAGCCATTTGCGCGTCCGGAAGCAGATTTGAACGAGGCGAGGGCAGGTTGGGTGCATACCCTCGGGCTGCACCGCTTGGAAGGGCTTCGTGTTGATATGAATGCGGCCGCGGCTGTTCTGGCGCAGGATATGACGGACGAGAACTACGCGCGATATCTGGCGTTGAAGCAGGAATTCGACCGGGCCCGGGGCGAGGCGACCGCGCTCGACGCCGACCGGGGGGCGTCGTGAACGCGTGCGGCGGATGGCGGCAGTGACATTCACCATTTCAAACGATTGGCGGGAGTAAGGCCCTATGGCGAAAGCGGCACCGGCGGCCGAGAACGAAGAACGCGACGAAGCACAGGACCGTCCCCTGCTCGACACCGTCAACGCGGCGCTGAAGAAGCTGGTCGCGAAAGGCAAGGAACGCGGCTTCGTCACCTATGACGAGCTGAACGCGGTCCTGCCGCAGGACCAGGTGTCGTCCGAGCAGATCGAAGACGTCATGACCATGCTCTCCGAGCTGGGCATCAACCTGATCGAGAGCGAGGAGAACGAGGACGCGGTCGCGGCCTCGCAGAAGCCCGATGCCGAGGCGCCGGCGCAGGAAGCGCCGACCGAGGAATACGATCGCACGGACGATCCCGTCCGCATGTATCTGCGCGAGATGGGCAGCGTCGAGCTGCTGTCGCGCGAGGGCGAGATCGCTATCGCCAAGCGCATCGAGGCCGGCCGCGAGACCATGATCGCCGGCATCTGCGAGAGCCCGCTGACCATCCGGGCCGTGATCGAGTGGCGCGACATGCTGGTCGACGGCAAGGTGCTGCTGCGCGACATCATCGATCTCGACGCCACCTACGGCGCCGGGCCCGACGGCGAGGGACAGGCGGCGAAGACGAACGGCGCCGCCAAGCCGGACGGCGCCGATGGGGCGCCGGCGGCCGACGCCAAGGCCAACGGCGAGGACACCGAGGCTAGCAACGGCGAGGCTAGCAACGGCGAGGCTAGCAACGGCGAGGCCAGCGATGGCGACGACGGCGACGACGACGAGGACAACAGCCTGTCGCTGGCTGCCATGGAGCTGGCGCTGAAGCCGACGGTGCTCGAGGTCTTCGATCAGATCGCCAAGACCTTCAAGCGGTTCAAGAAGGTCCAGGACGCCCGCATCGAGGCGGCGCTGAAGCATCAGGAGCTGACGCCACAGCAGGAGAAGCGCTATCAGAAGCTGGCGACCGAGCTGGTCCAACTCGTCGAAAGCGTCCATCTCAACAACAACCGGATCGAGGCGCTGGTCGACCAGCTCTACGGCATCAACCGGCGCCTGATCGGTCTCGAAGGCCGGCTGCTGCGGCTCGCGGATTCCTGCGGCGTGGCGCGCGAGGACTTCATCAAGCAGTACCAGAACAACGAGCTCGATCCGCGCTGGCTCGGCCGCGTGCGCCGGCTGAAGGGCAAGGGCTGGGCCGAGTTCGCCGCCCGGGAGAAGGAGCAGATCAAGGACATCCGCGACCAGATCGCGCATGTCGCCAGCGAGACCGGCCTGCCGATCGGCGAGTTCAAGCGCATCGTCAACACGGTCCAGAAGGGCGAGCGCGAGGCCCGGATCGCCAAGAAGGAGATGGTCGAGGCCAACCTGCG
>JANQKO010000583.1 GCA_028281075.1 Alphaproteobacteria bacterium
CGGCAGCGAGGCCGATTTGCCGGACGGCGCGCACGGCCCTGGTTGCGGCGTCGCTTCTGCTGATCGCGCTGCCGGGACCGGCCGTCGCCGGCGAGGTCCGGGCGGCGGTGGCGGCCAATTTCACCGAAGCCGCGCGGCAGATCGGCACGCTGTTCGAGGCCGAAACCGGTCACGCGGCCGTCCTGAGCTTCGGCTCGACCGGCCAGATCTACACCCAGATCACGCAAGGCGCGCCGTTCGACGTGTTCCTCGCCGCCGACCAGGCGCGGCCAGGGCTGGCCATCGACAAGGGCTTCGCGGTGCCGGACAGTCGCTTCACCTACGTTACCGGCCGCCTCGCGCTGTTCAGCGGCGATCCCGGCCTGGTGACGGGTGAGGCCACGCTGCGCGACGGCGCCTTCACGCGCCTGGCAATCGCCAACCCGATCACCGCGCCGTACGGCGCCGCCGCGGTCCAGGCGCTGACGGCACTCGGGCTGCACGCGCGCCTGCGGCCGAAGATCGTGCGGGGCAACAACATCGCCCAGACCTATCAGTTCGTCGTCACCGGCAACGCCGAGCTCGGTTTCGTGGCGCTGTCGCAGATCGCCGGGCACGACCGGGGGTCGCGCTGGCCGGTGCCGGAAACGCTGCACGCGCCCGTCGCCCAGGACGCCGTGCTGCTGGTCCGCGGCGCCGGGAACCCGGCGGCCCGCGCCTTCCTCGCCTTCCTGCGATCGCCGGCCGCCCGCCGGGTGACGGAAAAACATGGCTACCGCGCCGGCGAATAGCCATCATTCGGCCCATGCTTGACCTTGCCGCGCTCTGGCCGCCGATCCGCCTGACCCTGGAACTGGCGGCGACCACGACGGTCGTGCTGCTGATCGTCGGCACGCCGATCGCCTGGTGGCTCGCCCGCTCGCGCGCCCGCTGGAAGGAGGCCGTGGCGGCGGTCGTCGCCCTGCCGCTGGTGCTGCCGCCGACCGTGCTGGGCTTCTATCTGCTGATCGCGCTGGGGCCGGACGGGCCGGGCGGCTGGTTCGCCGGCCTGTTCGGCGGCCGCTCGCTCGCCTTCACCTTCGAGGGGCTGGTGATCGGCTCGGTTTTCTACTCCATGCCCTTCGTGGTGCAGCCGATCCGCAACGCCTTCGAGGCCTTCGGCGACCGGCCGCTGGAGGTCGCGGCGACGCTGCGGGCCTCGCCCTGGGACGCCTTCTGGACCGTGGCCGTGCCACTGGCCCGGCCCGGCTTCATGACCGGCGCCGTGCTGGGCTTCGCGCATACCGTCGGCCAGTTCGGCGTGGTGCTGATGATCGGCGGCAACATCCCGGGCGAGACCAAGGTGCTGTCGGTCGCCATCTACGACTATGTCGAGACCCTGCGCTGGGCCGAGGCGCATGTCCTGGCCGCCGGCATGCTGGTCTTCGCCTTCGTCGTGATCCTGTCGATGACGCTGCTGGAAAAGCGCCTCGGGCGGCCGGGGCCGTGAGCGGCGGCGGCGCCAGCATCGACGCCGCCTTCGCCGGCTCGGTCGGCGGCTTCGCGCTCGACGTCGCCTTCACCGCGCCGATGCGCGGGATCACGGCGCTGTTCGGCGCGTCCGGCTGCGGCAAGACCACGATCCTGCGCTGCATCGCCGGCCTGCAGCGCCTGCCGGGCCGGCTGACGGTCGGCGCGGACATCTGGCAGGACCACGAGACCGGCATGTTCCGCCGGCCGCACGAACGCGCGGTCGGTTATGTCTTCCAGGAAGCGAGCCTGTTCCCGCACCTGTCGGTGGCGAACAACCTGCGCTACGGCAGCCGCCGGGCGGCCCGCGACGGCGCGGCGAACGCGCTGGGCTTCGACGACGTCGTGGCGCTGCTCGGCATCGGCCACCTGCTGGACCGGGCGCCGGCGGCGCTTTCCGGCGGCGAGCGGCAGCGCGTCGCCGTCGGCCGGGCGCTGCTGTCGCAACCGCGGCTCCTGCTGATGGACGAGCCGCTGTCGGCGCTCGACCGGACGACGCGGGACGAGATCCTGGCCTATTTCGAGGTGCTGCACGACGAGCTGTCGATCCCGATCCTCTATGTCAGCCACGATATCGCCGAGGTGACGCGGCTCGCCGACCGCATGGTGGTGCTGTCGGCGGGGCGCAAGCTGGCCGAGGGACCGGTCGCCGGCATCCTCGAGCGGCTCGACCTGCAGCCGGCGACCGGCCGGTTCGAGGCCGGCGTCGTGCTGACCGCCCGGGTGGCGGCGCAGGACCGGACCTACGACCTGACCCGGCTCGACCATCACGGCCAGCCGATCACCATTCCGTTCGTCGACGTCGACATCGGCGACGAGGTGCGCCTGCGGGTGCGCGCCCGCGACGTCGCGCTGACCACGCGCAGGCCGGAAGCGATCAGCATCCGCAACGTCCTTGCCGGCACCATCGTCGAGATCCGCGCGGAGCCGGGCACGGCCTTCGCCGAGACCCTGATCGATATCGGCGGCGGCCGGCTGCGGGCGCGGGTCACGCGCGAGGCGCTCGCCGATCTCGCGCTCGAGGTCGGCAGGCCGGTCTTCGCCCTGGTCAAGAGCATCTCGTTCGACCGCCGCGCGCGCGCCGACCGGCCGCGCTGAGACCGGCGGCGGGGCCCGAACTCAGGCGGCGGGAGTCTGGCGGCGGGGGCCCGGCGCCGCCTCGGCCGGCGCCCAGGGACGGCCGAGCTCGGGGCGACCGTAGAAGTAGCCCTGCAGCAGGTCGACGCCGTTGTCGCGCAGGAAGCGCTCGTCCCGCTCGTTCTCGACGCATTCGGCGACGGTGCGCAGGCCGAGCCCCTTTGAGAGTGTCAGCAGCGTCTTCACGAAAAGCTGGTTGTCGGCGTCCTCGGCGACACCCTGCACGAACTGGCCGTCGATCTTGACCAGGTCCACGTCGAGCGATTTCAAATGGCGGAACGAGGTATAGCCGGCGCCGAAATCATCGAGCGCCACGCGGCAGCCGAGGTCGCGCAAGCTGGCGACGAACCGGGCCGAATTGGCGATATCCTGCATGGCGACGGTCTCGGTGATCTCCAGCACCAGCCGGTCGGCGACGTTCCGGTGCGCCTTGACCAGGTCCAGCATGCCGGTCAGCGAACTGGCGTCGGCCGCCGTCATGCCCGAGACGTTCACGGTCAGGACGGTATCCGGCGACCGGACGAGCTCTTCCACCGCCATTTCGAGCGTATAGCGGTCGACCAGGCGGATCAGGCCGAGCTCCTCGACCGCGGCCATGAAGCTGCCGGCGGGGATCACCTCGCCGTCGTCGGTCAGCATGCGCAGCAGGCTTTCATACATCAGCGGCCGGCGGTCGCCGACGCCGACGATCGGCTGATAGGCGAGCTTCAGGCGGCGCTCCTTCAGCGCGCGCAGCACCCGGTCGCCGGTGGCCAGCGAGCGGTGGCGCTGCTCGATCAGCTCGGCCGAATGCCGGTAGCTGACGAAGCGGTCGCGGCCGGCCCGCTTGGCCTGCGCCAGCGCTTCCTCGGCCCGGCCGAACGCGGCCTTGCTGTCGCTGGCCAGATCCGGCGCGGTCACGCCGCCCATCGTCACGGTGACGATGATCGGGCCGGCCGCCGTCTCGATCACGGCCGTGCGCACCGATTCAAGGATACGTTCGGCGGTGTCGCCCATCTCGCGATCACCGCTGTTTTCGAGGATCACGCCGAACTGGTTGCCGCCGACCCGGCCCAGCAGCGCGCCCGTCGGCAGGGCGTCGCCGATCCACCGCGCCACGTCGACGATGACGGCGTCGGCGACGTCATAGCCGTAGGCGTCGTTCAGCATGCCGAGATTGTCGATATTGACCACCAGGAAGGCGACCCTGCCGCCGTCGGTCCGGGAGCGGGCGATGGCGCCGTCCAGGTATTGCAGCAGGCGGACGCGGTTCAGCCGGCCGGTCAGCTCGTCGTAATAGGCCAGCCGCTCCAGCCGGTGCTCGCGCACCTTCTGCTCGGTGACGACCCGCAGCGAGCCGACCAGGCGCTCGAACCTGCCGCCCTGGCCGCGTTCGGCGACGCCGCGTTCCTGCACCCATTCGAAGCCGCCGTCGCCCCGGCGCAGCTTGTATTCGCAGGCGAACGGCAAGCCGTCGTCGAGGTGCCGCGACAGCGCCAGCGCGCGCGCCGGCACATCGTCGGGCCCGATCCGCGATTGAAAACCGTCGGCGGTCTCCAGCTCGATGCAATCCGGCAATCCGAGCATGCCCGCGACGTCGCCGGTCCAGGCGATGCGGCCGTCCCCGATGCACCAGTCATAGACCACGTCGCCCGACGCGCCGAAGGCCACGCGCAACCGCGCGTCTTCCGCGTTCGGAAGAGCGGCGGGCCGTGGGGCGGTGCCGGAGGGGTTTGTCGGAGACATGGTTCGATTGCATTTGCCGGTCGATAACACGTGTCAGATTACGATTTCAGGGGTTAAAAAAGACAAAATTCCACGCTTATTCCAATGTTGATTTTATAGTTATCGTAAACAAAAATATCAGCGGGATCGGTGTTATTTTCATCAATTACAGCAAAATGAAAGGCCGAATTTTAAGGTAAACGATGAAATTTCAAGGATTTTCCGAACTATATTTAGGTTAACAGAAATTAACCACAAAACGGCGTCGACAGAACCACCGAATTTTCCTACAATTTTAACAAAGCTCGACCTATATTCCATGATTGGACCATAGAACCATCGCCGATCCCGTGACGCCGATCGACATATCGCAGGTACAACCGGCACCTTATCTGCCGGCGGTGCCGCCCCCGACCGCGCCGCAGCTCAAATCCGCGGGGCAGCAGGAGTCGTTCGCGCGTTTCCAGCACTCGGACGGCAGCGCCGGCACGCGACAGCGCCCGACCACGGCCCGCTACGCCAACGGCGAACCGCGCGCCGCGCAGGCACCGGTGCCGGCGGCGCGGCCACAGCCCGTGATCGCCAGCCTGCTGGGCCTGCCGTCCAGCGGCTTCGTCGCCCAGGTCATCGCCCAGGAAGTCATGCCCGAGCAGCGCGACAACGTGCCGGCGCATGTACGCGACGGCCGCGCCGCCTACCGGCGGGCGGGCGGCCAGGATGTCGCCATCATCGGTCCCGCCGACGCCATCGGCCGGGTGGTCTAAAGACGCCGTTCACGCCCGACCTCGCCGGCCCGCCCGCGGCCGGTGGACGGCTGTTGCTTCCGCCCGACGGCGAAAGCATGCTATCTGCAGTCCCGCCGGAATTCGATCTCAAGGTAACTGCGATGTCCGACGCCACGACCGTCACCGACCTGATCGCGGCCGCCGCCGCCGACGCCCCGGCGATCGGCGCGCCGGCGCGGGCGCCGATGTCCCATGGGGCGCTGCGCGAATGCGCCGAAGCCACCGGCGCGACGCTGGCGGCCGCCGGCATCGGCCGCGGCGACCGGGTGGCGATCGTCTGTCCGAACGGGCCCGAGATGGCCGCCGCCTTCGTCGCCATCGCCTGCAGCGCGGCCACCGCGCCGCTGAATCCGGCTTACCGGGCCGACGAGTTCGATTTCTACCTGAGCGACCTGCGGGCAAAGGCGCTGGTGGTGCCGGACGGCATGGACACGCCGGCCCGCGAGGTCGCGGCCAGGCACGGCATTCCGGTCCTGCCCCTGACGCCGGACCCGGCCGGGCCGGCCGGCGCCTTCACGCTCGCCGACGACGCGGCCACCGGCGGCGGCGCGCCGGAACCGGCCGGCGCCGACGATATCGCCCTGATCCTGCATACCTCGGGCACCACGTCGCGGCCGAAGATGGTGCCGCTGTCGCACCGCAACGTCACCGCGTCGGCGGCGCATATCGGCGCCAGCCTGCGTCTCGGGCCGGCCGACCGCTGCCTGAACATCATGCCGCTGTTCCATATCCACGGCCTGATCGCCGCCGTGCTGTCGAGCCTGGCGGCCGGCGGCTCGGTCTGGTGCACGCCGGGCTTCAACGCCCTCAAGTTCTTCGCCTGGCTGAGCGAGATCAGGCCGACCTGGTACACGGCCGTGCCGACCATGCACCAGGCGATCCTGGCCCGCGCCGGCCGCAACGCCGAGGCCATCGCGGCCAACCCACTGCGCTTCATCCGCTCGTCCTCGTCGTCGCTGCCACCGCAGGTGATGGCGGCGCTGGAGGAGACCTTCTCGGCCCCGGTGATCGAGAGCTACGGCATGACCGAGGCGGCGCACCAGATGGCCTCGAACCCGCTGCCGCCCGGCGCGCGCAAGCCCGGCACCGTCGGCCCGGCGGCCGGCCCCGAGGTGGCGATCATGGCCGAGGACGGCGGTCTCCTGCCGCTGGGCGGCGTCGGCGAAGTGGTGATCCGCGGGCCGAACGTGACCACGGGCTATCTGGAGAATCCGGCGGCGAACGCCGAGGGCTTCCGCGACGGCTGGTTCCGCACCGGCGACCAGGGCGTGCTGGACGAGGACGGCTATCTCACCATCACCGGCCGGCTGAAGGAGATCATCAACCGGGGCGGCGAGAAGATCAGCCCGCGCGAGGTCGACGAGATCCTGCTGGACCATCCCGCCGTGGCCCAGGCCGTGACCTTCGCGGTGCCGCACGACAAGCTGGGCGAGGACGTCGCCGCGGCGGTGGTGCTGGAAGACGGCGCCGAGGCCGCCGAGACCGAGATCCGGGCCTTCGCCGGCACGCGCCTCGCCGACTTCAAGGTGCCACGCCGGCTGCTGATCCTGGACGAGATCCCGAAGGGCGCGACGGGCAAACTGCAACGCATCGGCCTGGCCGAGAAACTGGGGCTGGCGTGACATGAAGGTCTGCATCTACGGCGCCGGCGCGATCGGCGGCCAGATCGGCGCCATGCTGGCGCGCAGCGGCGTCGAGGTCTCGCTGATCGCCCGCGGGCCGCATCTCGCGGCCATGCGAACGAACGGCCTGACGCTGATCACCGGGGAAGAGCGCTTCACGGTGCATCCGAACTGCTCGGACGATCCGGCCGAGCTGGGCCCGCAGGACTACGTCATCATCGCGCTGAAGGCGCATTCGGTGCCGGGCGTGGTCGACCGGATGCAGCCGCTGCTGGGGCCGGAGACGGCCATCGTCACGGCGATGAACGGCGTGCCCTGGTGGTACTTCTACAAGTTCGAGGGGCCGCTGGACGGCCAACGGCTGGAGAGCGTCGACCCCGGCGGCGCGCAGTGGCGCGGCATTGGCCCGGAACGGGCCATCGGCACCGTGATCTGGCAGGCGGCCGAGATCGTCGAGCCGGGCGTCGTGCAGTTGAACCACGGCAACCGGACGCCGCTGGGCGAGCCCGACGGCAGCCGCTCGGACCGGGTGGTGGCGCTGAGCGAGGCGATGATCGCCGCCGGCATCAAGGCGCCGGTGAAGAAGAAGATCCGCGACGAGATCTGGATGAAGCTGTGGGGCAACCTGTCCTTCAATCCGGTCAGCGTGCTGACCCAGGCGACTCTGGAGACCATCGCCAGCGACGACGGCACCCGGGTCGTGGTCGGCCGGATGATGGAGGAGGCCAAACGCATCGGCGAGAAGCTGGGCGTGCGCTTCGCGCTGTCGGTCGAGGCCCGGATCGAGACGGCGAAGGAAGTCGGCGCGCACAAGACCTCGATGCTGCAGGACCTGGAGCTTGGCCGGCCGATGGAGCTGGAGGCGCTGACCGGCGCCGTGATCGAGCTCGGCCGCCTGGTCGACGAGCCGACGCCGACCATCGAGCTGGTCTACTACCTGACCCGCCAGCGCGCCCGCGAGGGCGGCTGCTATCCCGAGGCCGGGTGATGCGCTTCGACTGGCGCACGCAGCCCGACGACGAGATCGAACGGCATTTCAATCCGCGCGTCGCCGTCGCCGACGCGGCCGACAAACTCGCCCGCTTTGCCGCCGAGTCCGAGGCCGCCCGCGCCCGGGTCGACGGCCAGCTCGACATCCGCTACGGCGAACGGCCCAAGGAGACGCTCGACATCTTCCCGGCCGGCGACGGCGCGCCGGTGCAGTTCTTCATCCATGGCGGCTTCTGGCGGCTGCTCGACAAGTCGGACCACAGCTTCCTGGCGCCGCCCATGGTGGCGGCCGGGGTCACCCATGTCAGCGTCAATTACGACCTCTGTCCCGACGTGACGCTTGACGTCCTCGTCGAGGAAGTGCGCGCGGGCCTGGCCTGGACGGCGGCCAACATCGCGAACTATGGCGGCGATCCCGCGCGGATTTACGTCGCCGGCCATTCCGCCGGCGCGCATCTGGCGGCCATGCTGCTCAACGACGCGGCCTCGCTGCCGCTGATCCGAGGCGCGGCCTGCCTCAGCGGAATCTACGAGCCGGAAGTGGTGATGCACACGTCCGTTAATGCCGATGTGCGGCTGGACCGCGCGATGGCGGTGCGGAACGACTGCGTGCGCCAGCCGCCGCTGCAACCGCTGCCGATGTTGATCGCGGCCGGCGGCGCGGAGCCCGACGG
>JANQKO010000592.1 GCA_028281075.1 Alphaproteobacteria bacterium
CGCCCGTGGCCATCGACGGCACGGCGCCCGATGCCCCGTCGTCGGTGGCGCCCGCCGCGTCCGCGCCCGGTCCCGGCGACGTGGCGCTGGCCGATTCCTACCGTGCCGAGGCCGAGGCCGGCTCGGCGGTCGCGCAGTACAACCTCGCCAACCTCTATGCCGACGGCAAGGGCGTGGCGCGGGACGACGACCAGGCGGCGAAATGGTACCTGGCGGCGGCCGAGCAGGACCTGCCCGAGGCGCAGTACAATCTCGGCGTTCTGTACCAGCTCGGCCGTGGCGTGCCGAGGGACACGGCCCAGACGCTGCGCTGGTTCTTCAAGGCGGCCGACGAGGGCAACCATGTCGAGGCCCAGCACGGTCTCGCCGTGATGTACGCCACCGGCCGCGGCGTCACCCGCGACTATGCCCAGGCGGCGACGTGGTTCAAGCGGGCGGCCGTGCAGGACCATATGGATTCGAAATACAACCTCGGCATCCTCTACGCCCGGGGCCTGGGCGTGCCGGCCGACCCGCGCACGGCCTATGTCTGGTTCAGCCTCGCCGCCGGCCAGGGCGACGATGAAGCCGGCCGGCGCAAGGACGACCTGGCGGCGACGCTGGCGCCGGCCGACATCGCCGCCGCCGCCGCCTTCGTCGACGCCTGGCGGCCGGGCGCCGAGGTCACGGCCGCGGCCCTGGCGCCGGCGGCCCCGACCCGCGACGACGTGCGGCAGGCGCAGCGGCTGCTGTCGCGGCTCGGCTTCGCGCCCGGCCCGGCCGACGGCGTCATCGGCTCGCGCACCGAACGCTCGGTGCGCCAGTTCCAGGAGCGCGAGGGCCTGCCGGCCGACGGCCGCATCTCCGCCGCCCTGATCGACCGCCTGAAGCAGGCCGCCGAGGGGTAGAGCGGATTGCCGCCGGGTTGGCGCGGCTCCCGAAGTCCGACGCGAAACCAGGCGTTCGTATTCGCTGCGTCAGCTCTCTCCATTTGGTCTTTGCCGGACTTGATCCGGCAATCCAGCCGGCTTTTGCCCCACGCACGGTTCTGGTTCACCGCCAAGACACCAAGACACCAAGGGCCAGGCAATACGACCACCGTGCCGGCCGCCTGCTCTTGGTGCCTTGGCGTCTTGGCGGTGATT
Organism: Alphaproteobacteria bacterium; assembly: GCA_028281075.1. Lineage (GTDB taxonomy): Bacteria > Pseudomonadota > Alphaproteobacteria > JANQKO01. Next base: position 1,125 of record JANQKO010000592.1, read on the forward strand.
TCCATTGCCTCGCCGCGTCCGAGGGCGCGATCCGATTGGCATTTGGATGAAGTCTGGGCCTGATATCAGCAGATCGCCACCAGCCGCCGCGAGGCGACGCGGTGGATGGACGCGCGGCCCAGCATGTGGGCGTGGAAGGCGCCGGGAAACAGCCTCTGAAAGGCCGTGTCGAGCACGTCGAGGCCGCCGGTGAAGGCGCCGAACGACGGCAGGATCAGGCGCAGGCCGTCGGTCACGAAGCAGCGCCGCACCATGCGCCGGCCGCGCACCCGCACCGCCGCCTTGGGATGCAGGTGCCCCGCCACCTCGCCCGGCGCCGGTGCCGGCCGCGGCTCGTGCCGCAGCCGCAGCGGGCCACGGCGATATTCGTCCAGCACCCGGCCGCCGAGACGCGCCGGCGGTTCGGGGTCGTGATTGCCGGCGATCCAGATCCAGTCGCGGCCGGCGCGCAGGGCCTTGAGGCGAACCACATCCGCCTCGGCCAGCCGCTCGCCGGCCCGGCGATCGTGAAAGCTGTCGCCGAGACAGACCACGGTTTGGGGTTCGTGACGTTCGATCAGGGCCGCCAGATCGTCCAGCGTCGCCGGCGTGTCGTAGGGCGGCAGCGGCACGCCGCGCGCGGCATAGGCCGAGCCCTTCTCGAAATGCAGGTCGGCGACGATCAGCAGCGACTCGGCCGGCCAGAACAGGCCGCCGGACGGGTCCGGGTTCAGGCGCGCGCCGTTGACGATCATGGCGAATCTTCTAGCCGCGCCGTCCGGCCGGGGCAATGTCGTTCGTGAACGCGCGTCAGAGCAGCCGCGTCGCCTCGTCGATCAGGTCGTCGGCGGCCTCGCCCAGCAGGTCTTCCATGGCCTGGCCGTAGACCGGCTCCTTGCCGATCTCCAGCATCAGCGGCACCGCCAGCGGCGACACGCGGTCGAGCCGGCGATGTGCGATTCGGCCCTGGATCCGGGCCAGCATGTCGGCGACCCGGCGGATGTCGAGCAGGCCGGTCGCCGCGTCGGCATAGGTCGCGCGCAGCAGAACGTGGTCCGGCTGGTAGCGCCGCAATACGTCGTAGATCAGGTCGGAGTTGAAGGTCACCTGCCGGCCGGACTTCTCCTGGCCGGGATAGCGCCGGTCGATCAGGCCGGCGATCACCGCGACGTTACGGAACGTGCGCTTCATCAGGTTCGATTCGGCGAGCCAGGCCTCCAGGTCGTCGCCCAGCATGTCCTCCTCGAACAGCGCGTCCAGGCCGTCCGGCTCGCGCAGGCTCCAGACGGCGAGCGCGTATTCGCTGGCGACGAAGCCGAGCGGACCGTGTCCCGCCCGCTCCATGCGCCGTGTCAGCAGCATGCCCAGCGTCTGGTGCGCCAGCCGGCCCTCGAACGGATAGGCGACGAGGTAATGCTTGTCGCCGCGCGGGAAGGTCTCGACCAGCAGGCCGTCGGCGGCCGGCAGCACCGAGCGCCAGCGCTGTAACTTCAGCCATTCCCGCACCTGCGCGGGCAGGCGGCGCTGCCGTTCCGGCTCGGCCAGCATCTCGCGCACGCGGGCGGCGAGATAGGTCGAGAGCGGGAACTTGCCGCCGTAGTAGGACGGGATCTTGGCGTCGGCGCCGGTGGCGCGGGTCACGATCGCGGTCATCTCGCGCAGGCCCTCGAAGCGCAGCACCTCGCCCGAGAAGATGAAGGTATCGCCGATGGCGAGCTGCTCGATGAACCATTCCTCGATCTGGCCCAGCTCGCGGCCGCGCTTCAGCCGCACCTTCAGCATCGGCTCGGCGACGATCGCGCCGGCGTTCATACGGTATTGCCGCGCCACCAGGCCGTTGGCGACGGCGTAGCAGCCGTCGGCGTCCCGCGTCAGGCGGTGATAGCGCTCGTAGCGCCTGAGCGCGTAGCCACCTGTGGCGACGAAATCGACCACGTCGTCGAAGGTCTCGCGCGGCAGGCCGGCATAGGGCTGGGCCCGGCGCACCTCGTCATAGAGGGCGTCGGGACGGAACGGCGCCGCGCAGGCCATGCCCAGAATGTGCTGGGCCAGCACGTCGAGCGTGCCCGGCCGCGGTTCGTCGCCGTCGAGCTCGCCCACCATCACGGCCTCGGCCGCGGCCTGGCATTCCAGCACCTCGAAGCGGTTCGACGGTACCAGCAGCGCCCGGCTCGGCGCGTCCAGCCGATGGTTGGCGCGGCCGATGCGCTGGACCAGGCGGCTCAGGCCCTTCGGCGCGCCGATCTGGATCACCAGGTCGACGGCGCCCCAGTCGATGCCGAGATCCAGCGTCGAGGTGCAGACCACCGCGCGCAGGTCGCCGCGCGTCATCGCCGCCTCGACCTTGCGGCGCTGCTCCGGCGACAGCGAGCCGTGATGCAGGGCGATGGCCAGGTTGTCCTGGTTCAGCCGCCAGAGCTCCTGGAACACGAACTCGGCCTGGGCGCGCGTGTTGACGAAGACCAGAGAGGTCGCGTGCCTGTCGATGGCTGCCATGACCTCGGGCAGGGCGTGCCGGGCCATGTGCCCGGCCCAGGGCACCCGCGTCCGCGACGACAGGATGCCGATCTCCGGCCGTGGCCCGGGGCCGCCCGAGATCAGCCGCGCCGTCGCGCCGCAGCCGACATAGCGCGTCAGCGCCGCCGGCCGCGCCACCGTCGCCGACAGGCCGATCCGCGTCGCGCCCGGCGCCAGCGTGGTCAGCCGGGCCAGGCCCAGCGCCAGCAGGTCGCCGCGCTTGACACCGGCGAGCGCGTGCAGTTCGTCGATCACCACGTAGCGCAGATCCGCGAAGAACCGGTCCGAATCGCGATAGGACAGCATCAGCGAGAGCTGCTCGGGCGTGGTCAGCAGAATGTCCGGCGGGTTGTTGCGTTGCCGCTGCCGGCGCGCCTGCGGCGTGTCGCCGGTGCGGGTCTCGACACGGATCGGCAGGCCCATCTCGTTGACCGGCGTTTCCAGGTTGCGGCGGATATCGATCGCCAGCGCCTTCAACGGCGACAGATAGAGCGTGTGCAGGCGCGCCTTGCGCTCGGCCGGCCGTTCGGCCAGGTCCAGAAGGCTCGGCAGGAAGCCGGCCAGCGTCTTGCCGCCGCCGGTCGGCGCCGTCAGCAGCACGTGCCCGCCCGCCCGCGCCGCCGCCAGCACCGCGAGCTGATGCGAGCGCGGCGTCCAGCCGCGGCGCGCGAACCAGTCGTCGAAAGCCGACGACAGTGCCGGCGATTGCGGTGCGATGACGTCCATGCCACCCTCTATATAGCCCGTTCGCCGCGTATCCGCGTTTTCTCGCGGCCGGCGTTCCCGCATCGTCCGGAGTCGTTAGCCGCATGTTCGCCGGCCGCGCCATGCTGATCTTCGTGCTGTTCGCGCTGCTCTACGGCGTCGGCCAGTTCCATCGCGTCGCCACCGGCGTCGTCGTGCCCGAGATCGAGCGCGAGCTCGCCCTGGGCGCCGACATGCTGGCCGCCATCAGCGCCGTCCTGTTCCTGGCCGCGGCGCTGGTCCAGGTGCCGGTCGGGGTGCTGCTCGACCGCTACGGGCCGCGGCGCACGGTGCCGTCCCTTCTGGTCGTGGCCGTGGCCGGCACCTTGATCTTCGCGCTGGCCCATGGCGCGCCGGGCCTGGTCCTCGGCCGGGTCCTGCTCGGCATCGGCTATGGCGCGGTGCTGATGGGCGGCTTCGTGATTTTCGCCCGCTGGGTGCCGCCCGACCGGTTCGCCACGGCGACGTCGATGATGATTGCCTGCGGCAGCTTCGGCGGCCTGCTGGCGACCTCGCCTTTGGCGGCGCTGGTCGAGCTGGTCGGCTGGCGGCCGACCTTCGTCGGCGTCGCCGTGCTGACCGGCCTGCTGGCGGTGCTGGTCGCCGGCTTCGTGCGCGACGCGCCGCCCGGCTATCGGGACAGCGGCGCCCGGCCGGCGACGCTGGCGGCCAGCATGCGCGGCCTGATCGACGTGCTGCGCAAGCGGCAGATGCGCTACATCCTGGCCATGGCGCTGGTCGGCTACGGGTCCGGCATGACCGTGCTGGGGCTCTGGGGCGGGCCGTTTCTGGGCGACCTGTTCGGCCTCGACGCGCTTCAGCGCGGCCACGTGCTGTTCGCCATGGCCTTGGCCGGTCCGCTGTCGGTCGCCGTCATCGGGCCGCTCGACCGCCGGTTCAACACGCGCAAGCGCATCGTGCTCGCGCTTGGCATCGGTCAGGTGCTGGTGCTGGCGATGCTGGCGCTGTTCGGCGGCGCCAGCCTGGCCGTGGCCGTCGCCGGCCTTGTGATGATCATGGTGACGCAGGCCTTCAACGTCACGCTCGCCGCCCATTGCCGCGCGGTGTTTCCAGACCATCTTGTCGGCAGGGCGAACACGATGGTGAACATGGCGGCAATTCTGGGCGTGGCGATCATGCAGTTCACGACCGGGCTGATCATCGAGGCGTTTCCGTCCGAGACCGGGATCGCCGATCCGCTGGCCTACCGGCTGCTGTTCGGCATGCTGGCATTGATGGTCGCGGTGGCGGCGCTGGTCTATGCTCGGGTCGAGGACGCGCCGCCGTTCGCCGACCGTGCCGCCGCAAGCCAGGTGAGGGTTCGTTGATGTCCGCGCCCGTGTTGATGGATTGGTTGGACCGTCCGCTCGATCTGCCGGGATACCAGGCCCGCAAGGTCCCGGGCGCGGGCGTCGACCTGAACCTGGTCGCCGGCGTCGGCGACGACCGCCCGCCGCTCTTGCTGCTTCCGGGCCTGAACGATCCCTGGTTCAGCTATGGGCCCGTGCTGGCGCCGTTGAGCCGGCATTTCAGCGTCTACGTCCCGGACTGGCGCGGCCACGGACCGTCCGATCGCGATCCCGGCGGGGGCTATCAGGTCCGGCACTACGCCATGGACGCCGCCGCGGTCCTCGAACGACAGATTGGCCGGCCCACGATCGTCGCCGGCAACTCGCTGGGCGCGCTGGTGGCGGCCCATCTGGCCGCCGAACTGCCCGATCTGGTGTGTGGCGCCGTGCTGGAAGACGGCCCCTTCTTCATCACCGAGCCGTCGCGATGGGCCGGCCATCCGTTGCGGGAGAAGCTGTTCGGGCCGGTGACGGCGTTGCTTGGGCGGCGCGACGGCGGCGAACTGGATGAAGACGGGTTCGTCGCGGCCTATGGCGAGCGTATCTGGGGCTACGCCGTGTCGGACCGGTTCGAGGACCGCCTGGTGCATCTGGGCAAGCTGATGGTGCATCTGCGCCCGCTGATCGAACCGCTGCCGGCGGCCGACCAGGCCCGGCTGCGCGCGGGCATGCTCGGCTTCGTCCGTGGCGGGGACGTGGCCTGGCGCGACCTGCTGCCACCGCCCCTCCTGTCCGACGCCGCGCGGATCGCCTGGCGGTTGGATACGGCATGTCCGGCCGGCGCGCTCGCGGCGGATTTCAGTCAGGGGATCGACCATGGCGCCGATCTGGCCGCCATCCGCTGTCCCGTACTGGTGCTGGAAGCCGACCGCGATCTGGTCGGGCTGCTATCGGCCGCCGATATCGACCATCTGATGGGCTCGCTCGGACGGACCCGGGCTGAACACCTGCTGGTCGAGGGCGGCCTGCACGCGATCCACGCCAGCCGGCCGGACATTTATCTGCGGGCGGTGATGTCGATGTTCGCCCGGCCCGAAAACGGCCGGCCATGAGCGAACCCCGGGACGACCAAGACATCGATCTGCTGATCGAGAACGCCGTTGTCGTCACCGGCGCCGGCGATATCTTTTCCAATGGTGTCGTCGCCGTTGCCGGCAACCGTATCGCCGCGGTCGGTGACGCCGGCGCCGTGGCGGCCAATGGCGACGTCCGGCGACGGCTGGACGCGAGGGGCGGACTGGTCCTGCCCGGCCTGATCGACGCGCATGTGCATCCCGGCCTCGCCATCGCCGGACCGTTGCTGGCCAGGCGCGACTGGCGGACGCTCGGCCCGCTGGCGGGCGCCGGCAGGCTGGCCGAGTTCATGGTTCATTACGGCCGCCTTGACCGGCATGCCTTCGGCGAGGAAGAGAGCTACGCGACGTCCAAGGCCGTGTTGCTGGCGGGCCTGACGTCCGGCATGACCTGTTTCAGCGACGGCGGCATCGGTAATCCGGACGGCATCGCCCGGGCGGCCGCCGATCTCGGCATTCGCGGCATCGTCACGCATGCCCGTTCGCAGGATCTGGGCTGGGAGCCGGGGGACGCGCCCGACAAGCCGCGCCGGGTCGCCGATCCGGATACCGTGCTCGTGGACGCCGCCGCGATGGTCGCGCGCTGGAACGGCACGTCGAATGGCCGCATCCGGGCCTGGTACACGATGGGGACCGAGCTTTCCTGCAGCGATGACCTTGTCCGCGGCATCAAGCGGCTCGCCGACCGCGACGGCGTGGGCTTCTCCAGCCACACGTCCGCCGCCGGCGACCAGGACGCCCTGTCGCTCGCCATTCACGGCCGCACCGGCGTCGCCCGGCTCGACGCGTTGGGCGCCCTCGGCCCGAACTGGATCGGCGTGCATATGG
>JANQKO010000599.1 GCA_028281075.1 Alphaproteobacteria bacterium
ATCGACCCCGTCCCTGGCCGTCGCGCCGGACGATCCGCCGGCGGGCCCGGCGGCGCCGGCGGCGCAACCGATGCCGGCCTTCGAGCCGGTCATGGCCGCCTATACCGCCGTCGCCAACGCCAACGTCCGGTCCGCGCCCGGCACCGAGGCGCCCAAGGTGGACCGTATCGGCAAGGGCCGCGAGGTCACCGTGCTGGGCCGGGTGAAAGGCAGCAACTGGCTGCTGGTGGCGCTGCCGGACAACCAGACCGGCTATGTCTTCGTCGACCTCCTCGAGCCCAAGCCCGAAGCGCCGGTACAGACCGCCGCGGCAACACCGGACACCGCGACCGCCGCGACGGCCGCGACGCCATCGGCCGCGACGGCGGCCCTGCTGCAAACGCTCGGCAGCTATCACGCGCTGGTCATCGGCAACAACGACTACACGGACCTGCCGAAGCTGAAGACCGCCGTCAGCGACGCCGAGACCGTGGCCCAGGTCCTGCGGTCGGATTTCGGGTTCGAGGTGCGGCTGCTGCGCAACGCCACCCGGGCCGACATCATCATCGCGCTTGACGACTACCGCAAGACGCTGACCGAGGACGACAATCTGCTGATCTACTATGCCGGCCACGGCATCCTCGATTTCTCGTCCGAGCGCGGCTACTGGCTGCCCGTCGATGCCTCGCCGGACACCCAGGTAAGCTGGGTGTCGAACGCGACCATCACCGACACGCTGAAGGCCATGAGCGCCAAGCACGTGATGCTCGTGGTCGATAGCTGCTACTCCGGCACCCTGACGCGCAGCGTGAAGCCGACCCTGCGCAGCCCGGACTACCTCAAGCGCATGGTGCGGAAGCGGGCGCGGGTGGTCCTGACGTCGGGCGGTCTCGAACCGGTGTCGGACGGCGGCGGCGGCGACCATTCGGTATTCGCCAAGGCCTTCATCGACGCGCTGCAATCGACCACCGATTACATCGACGGCACCGAGCTGTTCCTCAGCATCCGGCGTCCGGTGATGCTGAACGCCGCGCAGACGCCGGAATATTCCGACATCCGCCTTTCAGGCCACGATGGCGGCGACTTCGTCTTCGTGCGCCGGGACGGAAGCTGAACCGGCCTCGCGGCCGACGACTATCAACGTCAACGGGAATCGTCGATATGGTGAAGATCATGACCCCGCATCGGACCGCGCTCTCGGCGCTGGCGCTGGCGCTTCTTCCGGGCGCGCCCGCGCTGGCGGCCATGGAAGCGCCCTTCGTCGGCGACGAATTCGCGTTCGATTGCGCGCTGCAGGGCGGATTCCAGTACCAGGAGACCTACCGGGTCGCGGCCAGCAATGGCGGCGTCGTGCGGGTCGACGTCGAGACCGGCAAGGATTCGAACTGGTATGAGAAGCCGTTCTACCTGATCCCGACCACGCTGGCGTCGGCGGAGAAAGTCGGCGGGCGCGAGTCCAGGGTGCGTCGCATGCCCGACGACTTCGCGCAGTTGCGCGACCTCGAGGTCGGCACCCAGGTCAATGCCTGGGTGACCGAGGACCGCGGCACGCTCAGCGACTATAGCTGGAGCTACAAGGTCGCCGTCGTCGGCAACGACATCTACTACAACCGCGACTTCGGCGATCTCGACGTCACGATCCTGGACGAGCAGCGCTACACCGGCACCTATTCGTCCAAGCTGGTGACCTATTACGCGCCGCGGCTGCGGTTTCCGGTCTATTGGAAATACACCGATTCCAACCGGGGCGAGGTCGAATGCCAGCTCATGACCGCCTCGCTCAATCAGCCACAGATGGCCGGTGCCGGACAGGCCGCGCCGCCGCCGGCGGCGGCCAGGCCGGCCACGGCCGGCTTCAGCGTGGCGGCGCTGCCGCCCCGCACGCTGACGACGCTGACCCGGTCGAACGTCCGGGTGGCGCCGGCCGCCGATGCCGAGCGGTTGACCGTGCTGCCGGTCGGCACCGATGTCCGGATCGACGGCGAGGTCGCCGGCGGCGCCGGCAAATGGTACCGGATCACGCTGTCCACCGGCGACGTGGGCTTCATCTTCGGCAGCCTGGTCGGCGAGGCGGCGCCGGCGCCGCGGCAGGCCGGCACGGCGACGGACAAACCGGCAAGCGGCCGGGAAACGCGGACCGCCGCGGTTCGCACGGCCGCGCCGACGCCGCGCGCGGCGGCCCCCGCCGTCAGCAAGTCCGAGCGTCTGGCCCGCATCGAGGATCTCTACAAGTCCGGCCTGCTGACGGCTTCGGAATACGAAGCCAAGAAGTCGGAGCTGGCGGCCGAACGCGCGGTCGGCAGCATTGCCGCCGAGCTGACCGACGTCAACCGCAAGTTCCGCCGCAACGAGCTGACGCCGGAGGCGTTCGTCCAGGCGCGGGCCAGTGTGCTGGCGCGCATCAATCCCGATGACATGGACCCCAAGCAGGGGCTCATCCTGCTCAACCAGTTGCTCGAGCAGAAGCTGATTTCACAGACCGAGTATGGCCGCAAGCGCCAGTTGATGATCGACAGCATCTAGGGCTGGGACCAGGCGTCGGGGGCGGGTCCCGGCGATGGCGGCAACCCATGGAAGCGGACGCGTGATGTCCGGCCACCGCGAGCGTCCGCCGCGACACCGGCGGGTCGCGGTCTTCCTGCTGGCCCTGCTGGTGGCCGCGGTGGCGGCCCGTGGCGCCGCCGCGGACGTCGCGATGACCTGGAACTCGGCCCGGGTGGCGCTGCCCGGCAGCCTGTTCGGCGGACTGCCGGTGCTCGGAAAATGGCGCGAGCGGCGGGTGCAGCGGGCCATCGCCAGTCTCGGTCCCGAGACCAGGCTGCCGGCGATCATCTTCCTGCACGGCTGCGCCGGGATCGGCTCCGAGGAAGAAGCCGCGAAGCTGCTGTTCCTCGAAAACGGCTATGCCGTGTTCGTGCCCGACAGCTTCGCCCGGACCGGCCGCCGGTCGACCTGCCGCACCGACAGCTTCACCGCCACGGCGACGCCCGACGTCAATCCCTACCGGCAGGAAGAGATCGCCTTCGCGATCGCGCGGATCCGCGCGCAGCCGTGGATCGATACGGCAAAGGTCATCGCCGTCGGCTTCAGCGAGGGCGGCATGGCGCTGGCGCGCTATCCCGAGCCCGGCCTGGCCGCCGCCATCATCACCGCCTGGCACTGCCATGGCGCGGGGGACTATTACGGCCTCAAGCTGCCGCCGTCGGTGCCGGTGCTGGCCATCATCGGCGACGAGGACCCGTGGTATACGGCCCTGAAGGACAAGCATTGCGGCCTGCTGTTCGATGGGCGGGCGCGGTCCGAATCGATCGTGCTGCCGGACAACGGCCACAACGTGATGAACTCCAGCAACGTCGCCAACGTCGAGTATTCGAAATCGGCGATCCTCGACTTCATCCGGCGGTTCTGAGCCTGCGGCGCTCGAGGTTTCACCACAAAGACGCCAGGACACCAAGATCAGGCGTCACGGTCATCGGACGTTCGGCGTGACCTTGGTGTCTTGGCGACTTGGCGGTGAAACCTGGTTCGTCAATGCGGCCATGCCGGCCGTCAGGCCAGGAGGGAAACCCGCGATCCCGGCCGTTCCCGGTCGGCCGGCTGGTCCGGCGCCGCCCGGACGCGCGGCGCGCTGTCGTCGGACGAGGTCGATGCCGTCGGTGCCGTCGCCGTCGCGGCCGGCGCGAAAAGTCCCGACAGGTCCAGTTGCCGGGCGATGGCCGACACGATCTCGCCGAATGGCAGGTCGGCCGGTCCCGGCGTCGCGGCGATCTCGGGCCGCGCCGGTTCGGATGGCGCGACGGCCGGCGGGTTCGGCCGGTTGGCCGCGCCGTCGGCGGCCAGGCGCCGTTGCGCCTCCTCGCTGAGCGTCACCCTGACCGCGTCACCGTCACCCTCACCGGGCCGCGGACGTCCGACATCGGGCCGGCTCCCGCCCGCGTCGGGTCGGTCCGGCCGCGAAATCGATCGCGGCGACGCGAACTCGCCCCGGCCGAGTCCCAGAAGCTCCGGCTGCATACGAACGTCCCTCTGCCCGTGCCCGGCATGGCCAGGCCGCCCGCGGCGGTCACCATGCAACGGCCGATGTTACGGCCGGTGACCTTAAGACCTGGTTAGGACGTGCCGATTTTCGCCCGGCCCGCGGCCGGTATGGTTAACGTTCCTTGCCGGATCCGAGGCCGATGCCGTACCAGCAGATGCCGGCCCAACCGGCCAGGAACGCCAGCCCGCCGACCGGCGTCAGATGGGCCAGCGGACGCAGTCCGGTGAAGGCGAGCGCATACAGGCCGCCGCTGAACAGCAGCGTGCCGAGGGCAAAGGCAAGTGCCGCGACGGCCAGCGCCCGGGCGGGCCGGATGGCCAGCAGGCCGGCGACGCCGATCAGGGCGACCGCGTGCAGGCCCTGATACCTGAGGCCGGTATCGATCCAGGCCAGCGCGACGGCGTCGAGCTGCCGCGCCAGGCCATGCGCCGCCCAGGCGCCCAGCGCCACGGTGATGAATCCACTGCAGCCGGCGAACAGGATGGCGAACCGCGCGGCCCGGCGGCCTGTCGCCCGGCGCGGGCCGCGTTCGCTCACCCCGGTTTCGTCAGTCACGGTTTTGACACGCGCAATGCTGTTGATGGGTCATCGGACCGGGTCACATATGGAGGTGCCCGACGT
>JANQKO010000181.1 GCA_028281075.1 Alphaproteobacteria bacterium
CTTCGGGTTCGAGCGGGTCTCGTCGCGCCACCAGGTGGCGGCGGCGTCATAGGTGCCGTTCAGCACGGCCATGACGCTGTTCTCGTGGCTGCCGGAAAATCCGGTCTCGCCGAAGAACGCGTCCGGGTCGTAGCCGGCCTCGGTCATGAAGAAGCGCGGCGCCTGGTGGCCCGAGGTCGAATTCGGATCGGCGAAGGCCAGCTTCTTGCCCTTCAGGTCGTCGATGCTCTTGAACGGGCTGTCGGCGCGCACGACGACGACCGCGTGGTAGCCGAAGTTGCCGTTCTTGTCGAGCTCGCCCACCATCGGCACGACCTTGCCGCCGGTCACCATCCAGGCCTTGGCGTAAGAGGCCGGGCCGAACCGGGCGATCTCGATCTTGCCGGCCTTCACGCCCTCGATGATGCCGGCATAGTCGGTGGCCGTGCGCCATTTGATGCTGACGCCCAGCTCGCGCTCAAGATACTCGCGCACCGGCTTGTAGCGGGCGATCCGGTCGGCCTCGTTTTCCGAGGTGATGACGCCAAGCGTCAGCTCGGGATATTTCGTCCGCCAGTCGCCGGCCGTGGCGGCGCCGGCGCCCATGCAGACCGCGGCCGCCGTGGCCGTGATCAGGAAACGTCGGGTCAGTTGCATGTCGGCTCTCCTTTGCCAGGGTTGCTGCAACGAGAGGAAATCAGGCGGTGGCGGCGGCCGGCGCCATGTCGGCCGGGTCCGGCGTCGTCCCGGGACGCATTTCGCCACCCCATTCGTCGACCGGGCCGTCGACGCCGTAGATCCGTCGCGCGTCGGCCTGCGTCAGGGCCGCGGGATCGCCGTCGAAGACGATGCGGCCGTCGGCCATGCCGACGATGCGGTCGCAATAATGCTTGGCGGTGTCCAGGTGGTGCAGGTTGCAGATCACCGTCAGGCCGTCGTCGCGGTTGATCGAGGCCAGCGCCTCCATCACCCGCGTCGCGTTCGCCGGATCGAGCGAGGCGATCGGCTCGTCGGCCAGGATGATCGACGGCTCCTGCACCAGCGCGCGGGCAATGGCCACCCGCTGCTGCTGGCCGCCCGACAGCGTGTCCGCGCGTTGCAGCGCCTGCGGCAGCAGGTCCAGTCGGTCCAGTGCCCGCACGGCGGTTGCCCGCTCCTCGGCGCTGAAATGCTTGATCAGGGTCGGCAGGGTCGCCTTGTAGCCGATGCGGCCGACCAGCACGTTGGTGATCACGTCCAGCCGGTTCACCAGATTGAACTGCTGGAAGATCATGGCGCAGTTGGCGCGCCAGTCGCGCAGGCGCCGGCCACGCAGGTCGGTAACGTCCGCGCCATCATGGCTGATCGCGCCGTCGGTCGGCTCGATCAGCCGGTTGACCAGGCGCAGCAGGGTGGACTTGCCGGCGCCGGACCGGCCGATGATCCCGACCATCTGGCCGTTGGGGATTCGTATGGTGACGTCGTCGACCGCCTTGACCGCGCCATAGTGTTTCGAGGTCGACGTCAAGCTCAGCATCGCGGTCCTCCATGCCGGCGGCGCCGTCGCCGCCGCCCGGACCGCGAACGAGGGTTACGCGCCATCAATCTGGCCGCAGGCTACGGTTGGCCGCTGACGGATTTGTGACGGTGAAGTGAAGCTTGCGAGGCGCTTTCGCGACAGCGCGTCGGTGGAAATCGGTGTGTTAGGAAAGCAACTTCGTAACCGGGGCAAGAGTCCGGGCGGTTGGATTTGCCGACTTCCCAAGCTCGCAGTTGTCCGTTTCGGCGGCAAAGCTGTTGGCCCTCACCCTCCCACGAGCTACCGCTCGCGGGTCCCTCCCTCTCCCGCAAGCGGGAGAGGGTCGAACGTATACGTTCGACGGTGAGGGCTTTGTGAGACAGAAAACGACGGAAAGGCCGATAGCCGCATCGTCATCCACGAGCAAATCTACCATGTCCCAACCGCCCGGACTTTCGCCCAAGTTACAGCAACTTCCGCATGAACACGCGCTCGAACCCGTCTTGGCCGCCGCGGTGCGTCTGTTGCCAGCCGAGATGTTCGTACATGGCGACATTCTCGGTCATGGTGACGTGGGTATAGAGGCGGAGCTCGTCGAAACCCTGACGTTTCGCCTCGGTTTCGGCGAAATCCAGCAGCCGCCGGCCCAGGCCGGTGCCCTGCCGGTCCGGGTGCACGGCGATATTCGCGACCAGCAGGTGGTCCGCCGCTGGCACCAGTTCCAGCATCGCCTCGATCGCCGGCGGTTCGCCGGCCAGCCAGATCTGGTTCTCGCGCACGGCCCGCGCATAATCGGCCGTCATCGGCATCGGCTCGCGGCCCATGCGCGGGACGTACCTGGCATAGGCCGCGCGCACCACGGCGCGGACCGCCGGCGCGTCGTCGGCGGCGGCGCGGCGCAGCGGGACGGCCGGCCCGGTCAAGTGTCGGCCGCCTGTCCCGCCGGCTCGGCATCGGCGGGGCCAGGCTCGACGTCCTGGATCGGGGTCGCCATGCGCTCGACGCGCGAGGCCGGCGTCGTGTTCAGCCTAAGCCGTGTCACGTCCGGCCGTGAATAATGGCCCACCGGATCGGCCGCCGACTTCGCCAGCGAGATCATGCCGAGATCGATATCGGCATAGATCAGCCCTTCCTGGTCTTCAGGCAGGCGCTCGTTCAGCGGGCTGCCGTCGGGACCGTAGATCATGGCGAAGCCGCCGCCCGGCTTCAGCATCGCCTTCTTGTCGTCGCTGTCGGCCAGCATCTCGACCATCTCCGGCGACACCGTGGCGCACGGCGCCAGCACGAAGCACTGGCCCTCGGCGGCATACATCTGGCTCGCGGCGTTGTTCAGTTCCGGGCCCAGCGCATAGGCCATGCCGCGATAGAGGCTGAAGCTCGGCCAGGAGGCGACGTGCACCTGCTCGTGCATCGAGAACATGGCGTATTTGGTCAGTGGCTGCAGATGTTCCCAGCAGCAGAGCGCGCCCAGCCGGCCGATGCCGGTATCGTGGACGGCAAGGTCGCCGCCGTCGCCTTCGCCGAACACCGTGCGCTCGACATGGGTCGGCTTCAGCTTGCGGCGCGTCGCGATGACCTCGCCGTCGGGGCCGATCAGGCTCTGGCCCATATAGAGGCTGCCGCCGTCCTTCTCGCTGTAGCCCAGCACGACATGCAGGCCCGCCTTGCGCGCGGCCTCGCGGATGTGCAGGTCCTCGGCGCTGCCGGGGATCAGCGAATTGTCGTGGTAACGCTGCACGAACTGCATGCCCCAGGCCGGCGCGCCCAGCCAGATCCACCAGGGATAGCCGGGAATCCAGGTCTCGGGGAAGGCGATCAGCCTGGCGCCGTTGCCACCGGCCTCCTCGATCAGGCCGATCGCCTTGTCGACGGTCGCCTCGAGGTCGAGAAACACCGGTGCCGCCTGCACGGCGGCGGCCTTGAAGGCGGGATGATTGGCGGGCATCGGTCGGGTCTCCCTTCGTGCGAATGTTGCGGTTACGCGACGAGATGGGCGGCGACGGCGTCATCGTCCCAGTCCAGGCCCAGGCCCGGCCTGTCCGGAATGTGCAGGTCGCCGCCGCCGATGTCGTAGGGCTGCCGCAGGATCGGATCGGCCCAGTTCTGCCATTCCAGCCAGTGCGCCGTCTCGGTCACCCGCATGACATGCGCGCCGACTTCCGGATAGAGGTGCGTCGACATCAGCAGGCCGGCGGCCGCCGCGATGCCGGCCGCCCGCAGCCAGCCGGTGACGCCGCCGATGCGCATGAAGTCGGGCATGACCAGGTCGCAGGCATGCAGGCGCACGGCCTTGTAGAGGTCGCGCGGCCCGTAGAAGTTCTCGCCGATCTGCAGCGGCGTCTTCAGCTCGGCCGCGAGCCGGGCATAGCCCTCGAAATTGTCATAGACGACCGGCTCCTCGATCCAGGCGAGACCGAGATCGTCGATGGCGTGACAGCGCCGCAGCGCCTCGCCCAGATCCAGGCCCTGATTGAAGTCGACCATGATGGCCATATCGGGGCCGACGGCCTCGCGGACGGCGTCGTGCGCCGCCAGGTCGTCGGCGGCGCGGTCGCGGCCCATGCGCAGCTTCAGGCCGCGAAAGCCGCCTTCGTCGCGCAGCGCCAGCGCCTCCGCCGCCACCGCCGCCGGCTCCTTCAGCCACAGCCCGTTGCTGTTGTAGGCGGCCACCGGTCCGACACTGCCGCCCAGCAGCACGCAGAGCGGCACGCCGGCGGCGCGCGCCAGCGCGTCCCAGGCCGCCATGTCGAGCCCGGCGACGGCGATCATCGCCAGGCCCTCGTAGCCGACGAAATGCAGCGATTTGCGCCCGGCGTCGTAGAACTCGACCGGCGCCACGCGTCGGCCCTTCAGCATCTCGCCCAGGTCGTGCAGCGCCGGCACCAGGTAACGCATCGATTTCGGCACGTAAGGTTCGAGATAGGCCCGTCCGGTAACGCCTTCCTCGGTCTCCAGGTCGATCAGGATCAGCGGCCACTCCGTGATCGTGGCGATCCGCGCCACCACCGGCCGTTCCAGCGTCAGCACCACTGGCCGCGCCGTAATCCCCCTGAGCGTCAGGCTTTCGACAGCCATCACCGCGCTCCCGACGAGCGATGTCCCCAGTCGTCGACGATACCACCGCCCGGCCGGCCCCGCGACTCCTTCCCCTTACCGCGTCACCGCGCGGACCATGCGCGGGCGGTCCATGCGTGTCAGCGCCAGAGGCCGGTCGCGAGATAGCCGAGCGTCAGCAGGGCGAGGCCGGCGAGACCGGCGGCCAGCGCCTGGCGCATCAGCCGGTGCTGCTGCGCGGGCGCGCCGCTGATGGCGGCGGCCAGCGCCACGCGGCCCGGCGAGGCGAAGCTCAGGTTCGAGCCGGCGGCATTCTGCGCCGCCGCCGTGCTCAGCCGGTCGAGGCCGAGCTGGTCGGCGAGCGCCATCTGCAACGGCATGAAGATGGCGTTCGAGCCGGCATTGCTGGCGGTGAGGAAGCCGCCGA
This sequence comes from Alphaproteobacteria bacterium, assembly GCA_028281075.1. GTDB lineage: Bacteria > Pseudomonadota > Alphaproteobacteria > JANQKO01. The sequence goes on from JANQKO010000181.1 coordinate 4,959, forward strand.
GCGCGCCGAGGCCGGTGACCGACAGCACCGCCGCCGGCCCCAGACCCCGCGACATGGCGCCGGCGATGGCGTCGATCATGCCGGCGTTCAGCATCACCTGCGCCATGGCGAGAAAGCCGAGCACCGGCAGGCTGGCGAGCAGCCAGCGTCCGGCAACCGCGCGCGCCATGTCGCCGAACCGGCCCGCCGGCCGGCCGTGCAGGGCGATGCCGGCCGCCGCCGCCAGCAGCATCCAGAAGCCGGGATGATGCAGCGGCGACAGGCCATAGCCGAGTTCCGGAACCTCCCAGCGCAGCAGCGCCGTCGTCCGCGCGCCGATGTCCGGCACCAGGCGGGTCAGCAGCAGGGCCGCCAGCAGCACGGCGAGAGGCGCCAGGGCTTTCGCCAGGCCGGCCGGCAATGCCTCGGCCCGGCGGCCGCGCGCGATGCCCAGCAGCACCACGCAAAGGCCGGCCAGGCAGCCCGCGAGCTCGGTGCCGAGCAGCAGCGACAGTCCCGCCAGCGCCGCCGTGAGAACGGCCGACCAGACGGTGACCCGGATCGCCGTCGCGGCATTGCGCGGCAGGCCGCCGACATAGGCGCCGATACCGCCGCAGAGCAGGATGAACGGCCAGCTCAGCAGGGCCGACATCCAGGCGATCTCGTCCGCCGGCAGCGCCGACAGCTCGGCGCCGAGATAGGTGCCGACACCAAGCGCGCCCCAGGGCACGGCGCATTGCCCCAGCAGAGCCAGGAAGGCGGCGCGCAGGGCCGGCTGGCCGAAGCGCTCCAGCAGCGGCGCCGTGACGATGATGCCGACGCCGAAGCCGGTGGCGGATTCGAAGAACACCGAGACGCCGAACAGCATCACCAGCAGCCGGTCGCCCGCCGCCGGCAGCAGTCGCCGCAGCGCCTCGGCCAGCACGTCGAGCGCGCCCGTCACCGTCAGTACCTGGTGCAGGGCGATGCCGCCCAGCAGCACGTAGGCGACCGTCAGGCTGGTCAGGCCGCCCCTGGCGATCCCCGCCAGCACGTCGTCGACCGGCACGGCGAAAGGCGGCCATGACAGCGCCAGGACCACGGCGTAGACGGCGCAGCCCAGCGCGACCGGCCCGGCTGGCCGGCGGAAGCCGATGATCAGGATGACGGCCAGCAGGATCGGGCTGGCCGCGATGGCGCTGTCGGGCATGGAAATGCGGGTCGGCGGCGGGCGTGGGACCGGGGGCGGCGCCGTCTCAGCGGTCGTCGCTGCCGGTCCTGGGCGCGGCGTCGGCCTCGATCGCCGGGCGCACGGCGCCGGCGACGGCCTCCTTCCGGGCCGGCGTCAGCGGCTCGTCGTTCGGCGTCTCGGCGACGCGCACCGTGACCTCGCGGTGGGCGAACTTGATGCCCT
>JANQKO010000229.1 GCA_028281075.1 Alphaproteobacteria bacterium
CGAACAGCATGGCGTGCTCGGCCAGTCCGGCCGTCTCCTCGCCCGGCAGCATGGCCAGGAACTCGTCGCGCAACGTGAACAGGCAGGACGGTTCCAGCCCGATCACCGGCCGTCCCCGCGCTACATGCGGACGCAGCGCTTCCAGCATCCGCCGGGCCTCCGCCTTCGCCTCGTCGACCAGTCCCGCCGACAGGAAGGTCCGGCCGCAGCAGAGCGGCCGGCCACTATCGGCGGCGTCGGCGACCCGCGCGCGATAGCCGCCGGCGCCCAGCACCGCCAGCGCGGCGCGGACGTTCTCCGGCTCGAAGTAGCGGTTGAAGGTGTCGACCAGCAGCACGACATCGGCGTCGTCCGGGCCCGACGCCGCCTCATCGCTCCTGAACCAGTCGTTGCGCCAGGCCGGCAGGCCGCGCCGGGCGCTGAAACCCAGCAACGTCTCGCTCAGGCCCGGCAGGCCCGGCAGCCGGTCGCGCAGGTTGGCGAGACCGCTCAGCCGCGCCGCCGCCGGCGCGTAGCGCGGCAGATAGGCGATCAGGCGGTCCTTCAGGCCCAGGCCATGGCGCTTGCGGTAATGGTACAGGAACTCGGTCTTCATCCGGGCCATGTCGACGCCGGTCGGGCATTCCCGCTTGCAGCCCTTGCAGCCGACGCAGAGGTCCATGGTGGCGTGCATCTCGTCGGACGTGAACGCGTCCGGACCCAACTGCCCGCTCAAGGCCAGCCGCAGCGTGTTCGCCCGTCCCCGCGTCAGATGCTGCTCCTCGCCCGTCGCCCGGTAGGACGGGCACATCACGCCGGGATTCGACTTCCGGCAGGCGCCGTTGTTGTTGCACATCTCGACCGCGCCGGCGAAGCCGAACCAGTCGGACCAGTCCAGCGCCGTCTCGGGCACATCCGCCGCATAGCCCGGCTTGAAACGGAACAGGGCACGGTCGTCCATCTTCGGCGGCCGGACGATCTTGCCCGGATTGAAGATCCCGGCCGGATCGAACGCCGCCTTGACCTCCTCGAACGCGTTCGCGATGCGCGCGCCGAACATCGGCTCGTGGAACTCCGAGCGTACCAGGCCGTCGCCGTGCTCGCCGGAATGCGAGCCCTTGTATTCCCGCACCATGGCGAAGGCTTCCTCGGCGATCATCCGCATCTTCCGGACGTCGCCGCCGTCCTTCATGTTCAGGATCGGCCGCACGTGCAGGCAGCCGACCGAGGCATGGGCGTACCAGGTGCCGCTGGTGCCGTGGCGGGCGAAGACGCCGTTCAGCCGCTCGGTGTATTCGGCCAGGTCCTCCAGCGCCACGGCGCAGTCCTCGATGAACGAGACCGGTTTGCCGTCGCCCTTCATCGACATCATGATGTTCAGGCCCTGCTTGCGCACGTCCCAGATGGCGCCCTGAAAGCCCGGATCGGTCGCTTCGACCACGGCATCGGGGAAACCGAGCGTGCCCATCAGCTCGACCAGCCGCTTCAGGTCCCGCCGCTGCCGCGCCGCGTCCTCGCCCGCGAACTCGACCAGCAGGATGGCGTCCGGCTCGCCCCGCACGAAGGCGTCCACGGTGGCACGGAACATGGGAATGTCGCGGGCCAGCTCGATCATCGTCCGGTCGACCAGCTCGACCGCGGCCGGCGCCAGCTCGACGATGTGCCGGGTCGCGTCCATCGCCGCGTGGAAGGTCGGGAAGTGGCAGACACCCAGCGTCTTGTGCGCCGGCAGCGGCTGCAGCGCGAGCTCGACCTGCGTGAAGGCCGCCAGCGTGCCCTCCGAGCCGACCAGCATGTGCGCCATGTTGTGGCCCGACGGCGACAGCGTATCGATGTTGTAGCCGCCGACCCGGCGCAGCAGCCTGGGCCAGCGCGCCGCCATCTCGTCCGCCTCGCGGGCGGCGATCCCGCGCAGGCGCTCGATCAGGTCGCGATAGGCCGGCGCCGTTTCCAGACCGCCCAGATTGCCCGGGACCGGCCCGAAGCGCTGGATCTCGCCGCCGGCCAGCACCGCCTCGATGCCGGCGACGTTGTGCACCATGTTGCCGTAGCGGATCGAGCGCGCGCCGCAGGAATTGTTGCCGGCCATGCCGCCGATGGTCGCCCGGTTGCCGGTCGAGACGTCGACCGGGAAGAACAGGCCGTGCGGCTTCAGGAACCGGTTCAGCGCGTCCAGCACGATACCCGGCTCGACCGTGACCCGCCGTGCCGCGGCGTCGAAGTCGACGATGCCGTTCAGGTACTTCGAGGTGTCGACGACCACCGCCTCGCCCACGGTCTGGCCGCATTGCGAGGTGCCGCCGCCGCGCGGCAGCACCGGCAGCCCTTCCGATGCGGCCAGTTGCACCGCGGCGACCAGATCCTGCCGGCGGCGCGGCACCACCACGCCCAGCGGCTCGATCTGATAGATCGAGGCATCGGTGCTGTAGCGGCCGCGGCTGAAGGCGTCGAACAGAACATCGCCGTCGACGGCGCGGCGGAACCGGTCGGCCAGCGCGCCGTCGCCGCGGATGGTCTGGGTCATGCTCATTTCCGGTCGCTTCGCCCGCTGCTGCCGCGCCGCCGACACGCGCGACAGCCTCGGGCCCATGATTACCCGACGCCGGCGGTTGTTACCATGTCTTCTTAGAACTCCTTCACTAACCTTTGGAAGCTTTCTCCTTTTTGCGGTATTTGTTTTCGTCAAGCGTTTGGGACAGCATCGCCGCCATATGTGAACCACATCACATACGGTTGCTAGATCTTGGGGCACGCTATGTCGGGAGGCCAAGTCATCGACAAGCGGCAGCTAATGTCGCAATCGAGCCTGCTGCGGGAACTCTCTGCCGACGACCTGGACCGGCTGGTGACCTATGTGCGGGTCGCCAGGTTCAATGCCAACGAGGTGATCTTCCGAAAGGGCGATCCGGGTCACAGCATGATGAGCGTCATTTCCGGCAGGGTACGTATCGGATCGTTGTCGCCGACGGGGAAGGAAGCGGTGCTCAACATCATCAATCCGGGCGAGGTGTTCGGCGAGATCGCGCTGCTCGACGGCAAAGCGCGCACGGCCGACGCCACGGCGATGGTGGACAGCGAGCTGCTGGTGCTGGAGCGGCGCGAGTTCATTCCCTTCCTGGAACGCCATCCGCGTACCTGTATCGACCTGCTGACGGTGCTGTGCGAGCGGATTCGCGACACCACGGAAATGGTCGAGGACACCCTGTTCCTGGACCTGCCGGCCCGGCTCGGACGCACGCTGCTGCGGCTGGCCGAGCGCCACGGCGAGGAAATGCCGGACGGCATCCGCATCGGCATCAAGTTCTCGCAGCGCGAGCTCGGCGACCTCGTCGGCATGACCCGCGAGAGCATCAACAAGCAGCTCGCCGCCTGGCGCGAGCTGGGCATCGTCAAGATCGACCACGGCCACATCCTGATCAGCGATGTCGGCGCCCTGGAAGACGTCATCGATGGCGCATCATGAGGTCACGATAACGGCGGTCGGCGAACCGCCGACCTGACAGACGCAGGCGAAGGGGGAAGCCGCGATGGCATCGGTAACGGCGTCTGTCATGCAGCGGTTGATGCGCAAACCCCGGCTGCTGCGGCTGATCTTCGGCGTCCTGCGTCGGTTCAGGCCGATCCTGAAAATCCGCAACGCGGTGCTCATCCTTCGTCACGAGGACGTCACGGAAATCTTTGAGCGGGATGACGACTTCACGCTGGCCGAGGTCATGGCGCCGAGAATGGCCTGCGGCCGATTTCTGCTCGGCATGGACCGGTCGCCGCAATACGAGGCCGAGCGCGGGCTGCTGCGTGAGGTCTGTCTGCCGGACGACCTGGACCGGGTCGCGGAACTGGCCGGCCGGTTCTGCGACCAGCAGCTCGACACGGCACGGGCGCAAGGCCGCCTCGACCTGGTCAGGGACATCGCGGAATACGTGCCCCGCAACATCGTCGCCGAGTATTTCGGCGTGCCCGGCCCCAACCAGCACGACATGGCCATCTGGCAGCGCAAGCTGGCCTCCCTGATCGTCGATCCCAGCCCGGATACCAGCGGCCTGAAGGCCGAAGCCGCGCGCTATGCCGAGGCGCTGAACGGCTATCTCGACGACCTGATCGAGGAACGCCTGCAGCAGTTGCGGGGCCCCGGCAAGCCCCCGGACAACGTCCTCAACCGGCTGCTGCGCCTGCATCTGACGCCATCGCGCGAGATCGGCAAGGACGTCGTCAAGCGCAACATCGCCGGTCTTTGCGTCACCGGCACGGCGCCGGTGACCAAGGCCATGACACTGCTGGTCTATCAGTTGCTGAGCATGCCGGACGCGCGCGAGGGCGTGCGGGCCGCGGCCCGGGCAGCCGACGTCGAGGCGGTGAAGCACTTCGCCTTCGAGGCGCTGCGCTTCAATCCGCTGTTTCCGATCCAGCCGCGGATCTGTCCGCACAATACCGTCATCCGCGCCAACAAGCCCGGCGCGACGCCGATCCGCGGCGGCAGCAAGATCATGCTCGCGACCCTGTCGGCGATGTTCGACGGCGAGGCCTACTATCTGCCCGACCGCTTCAAGCCCGGCCGCGCCATCGGCGGCTACCTGCATTTCGGCCACGGCATGCACGAATGCTTCGGCCGCCAGATCGCCGAGGCGCAGATCCCGATGACGGTGATGAAGCTGATGCGGTTGCCGAACCTGCGCCGGGCGTCGCGCGGCAAGGCCCGGATCCGCTACGACGGACCGGCGGTGATCGGCCTGCCGCTCGAATTCGATCCGGAGGCGCCGGCATGAAGGAACGCACGCTCACCGTCCTCGCCGATATCGACGAGAGCCGGCTGGACGACCTGAAGGCGCGCCTGGCCGACATCGACCGGCGTCTGGCGGCGAACGATTTTCCCGCCTTCGCCGAGGTCGAGACGCTGCATTTCGCCAGCTTCGTCATCCTGGAGTTTCCCAAAGCGCCGCCCGGCCTGGTGTTCGAGGCCAATTTCGACGGCGACACGGAGGCGTTCGTCAAGGCCGTCACCGGATCGGCGGCCGGCCGCGCGGCGCTCGGCGACGTGTTTTCCCACTGCCGGGACTGCCCCGAGGACACCGACCGTCTCGGCGCCTATCTGCTGGAGAAGAATATCGGCGCCAACTGCTACTACACCGGCTGCAGCGGCCGCACGGCGCGCCAGATCAGGCAGGAGATCGCGCTGCGCACGGATGTACAGCGCGCCGTCGACGCCCTGCCGCTACGCACGGGCGGCGCCGATCCGTCGCCGGCGGCGATCCATGCCGCGGTACGCAAAAGCGTCGGCGGTGCCGGCCTCGACCCCTGGCGACGGCCGTTCCTGGCCGCGCGCGGCCAGGAGATCGTCCACGGCCTCTGGCGGGCCGCCAAGTGGCTACTGCGGATCTACGCCATCGTCGTCATCGCCGCGCTGGTGATACTGGCCCTGCTGGCGCTGGCCTATGGCTGGATGTTCGTGTTCGACGGCCAATCCCTGGCCGACATCGGCCGCCGGCTGCACGACACCTGGCGCCTGGCCCTTTGTCTGATCCTGTGGGGCATCGCCATCGCGCTCTTCGTTGTCGTTGTCCTGGTCCTGCCGATCGCCGTCTTTCTGGTCCGGCTGCGGCGCCGCGAGCGGACCGATTCCGAATTCAGGGGCGCCTGGGACAGCATCCACCGCGACGAGGTCGTGGCGCGCGAGTTCGGCCGCGAGAACATCCAGAACCATTTCTGCAGTCTGACCAAGGTCAAGCCGGGCCGGTTCCGGCTGCGCACGCTGCAACTGGTCCTGTGGCTCATCAACCTCGCCGGCCGGCTCTACTGGAACCGCGGCAAGCTGGGCAAGATCCCGACCATCCATTTCGCGCGCTGGGTCATCATCGACCGCGCCGGCACGCCCTGGCTGCTGTTCCTGACCAATTATGGCGACAATTGGGACAGCTACCTGAACGATTTCATCGACCGCGCCAGCAACGGCGTCACCGCGGTCTGGAGCAACACGGACGTGGTCTGGCGCCCGGCCCCGGCGGCCGGCGGCGGCACGCCGGACTGGCAGGGGCCCATGGGCTTTCCGCGCAGCAAGTTCCTGATCCTGGAAGGCTCGCGCAACGAGCAGCCCTTTAAGAACTACGCCCGCAACAGCCAGTCGCCGACCCGCGCCTGGTATCAAGCCTACCCCGCCATGACCGTCCGCAACGTCAACGACAACACGGCGCAGCGCGAGGCGCTGTTCACGCCGGCCGACCGGGCCAATCTGCACGAATGGCTGCGGCGGATATAGCTTCGGGAAGGGGGCAACGATGAGAGCGGTCGACTGGAGCGACGTGCAGGGTCTGGTTCTCCGCGGCTATCCGGAAACGCCGCGCGCCGCCTACCTGCCGTTGCACATCGAGGACGCGGCCGCGGCGCGGGCCTGGCTGGCCGAGCTGACCAGGCCCGAGCGGCTGACCAGATCGACGCTGCGCGGCGAGGCGGAACGGCGCGCCGACCGGGAGACGCCGGGCGGCCGCTGCAACATCGCCTTCACCTGGCAGGGACTGCGGGCGCTGGGCCTCGCCGACGAGGCGCTGTCGACCTTTCCCTGGTACTTCCGCGAGGGCATGGCGACGCCGGCCCGCGCCCGCATCCTCGGTGACACCGGCGACAGCGCCCCGGAGAACTGGGCCTGGGGCGCGGCTGCCGAGGGCGAGAACGCGATCCATGTCCTGCTGCTGCTGTTCGCGGCGAGCTGCGACGGCCTGAACGAACTGATCGACGACGAGATGCGGGCCTGCGCCGGCGCCTGCCGCCGGACCTGCGAACCGATCCGCGCCCGCGCGCCCGACGACGGGCGCGAGCATTTCGGCTTTCGCGACGGCATCTCGCAGCCGGTCATCGCCGATACCCCGCAGGCCCGCCGGATTTCCGTCCTGGACGGGCCGACCGGCACCGTGAAAGCGGGCGAGTTCGTGCTCGGCTACATCAACGAACACGGCCAACGGCCGGAATCGCCGTCGGTGGCGCGCGATCCCGAGGCCGCCAGCGGCCTGCCGCTGACCGACGATCTGCCGGAGGTGCGGAGCGACCTCGGTTTCAACGGCAGCTATCTGGTGGTGCGCCAACTGGAACAGGACGTGGCCGGGTTCTGGACCTACATCAACGATTCCGTGCGCGCCGAGCGCGGCGGCACCGATCGCCAGGCCGAGGACGCGCTGGCGGCGAAGTTCGTCGGCCGCTGGCCCAGCGGCGCGCCACTGGCGACCACGCCGCACGCCGACGACAGCGGCCGGTCGCGGCAGAACAGTTTCGGCTTCCATGCCGAGGACCGCCACGGCTATCGCTGCCCCCTGGGCGCGCATATCCGGCGCGCCAATCCGCGCGATTCGCTGCTGGACGACCCGGCCGAGGCGGCACGGCTGGCGAACCGCCACCGCATGCTGCGGCGCGGCCGGATCTACGGACCGCCGATCGCGTCGATCGAGACGCGCGGGCAGCCCGACGGCCAGAAGCGCGGCCTGATCTTCGTCTGCGTCGCCGCCAATATCGAGCGGCAGTTCGAGTTCGTGCAGCAGACCTGGCTGAACAGCACCAAGTTCGGCGGCCTGCATGACGAGAAGGACCCGCTGCTCGGCGACCAGCCGGCCGACGGCGGCGTGCTGACCGTCCCCGGCACGCCGGTCCGGCGGCGGCTGACCGGCATCCCCCGCTTCGTTACCATGCGCGGTGGCGGCTATTTCTTCCTGCCGGGCATCAAGGCCCTGCGCTATCTCGCCGCCTTGTAGGACGGCCGCCCGTCGCGGGCCGGCCCGAAACGCCGCGTTTGCATTCCATTCGCTCGCTACTCCCCCCATTCGTCATCACCGGGCTTGACCCGGTGATCCAGAACCGTGCGTGGGGAAAGTGCGGCAATGACCAGGTGGGGAGGTCGTTCGTAAACATTGACCTCATCAGCACCGTTTCGCGCCCACCCCTCAAACGCGCGGCGCGCCGTCGCGATACGCCTCGACCGCCCGCAGCAGCCGCGTCAGACCCATCCGCGCGAACAGGTCCGCGGCCGTCGCGAATTCGGCCGCGGCCGCCGCCGCGCGGCCGTCGGCATCATGCAGCTTGCCCAGAGAAAAGTGGCAACGGGCCATCAGCGGCCGCATCTCGCAGCTTTCGGCCAGCGCGATCGCGTCGCCATAGGCGCGCGCCGCCTCGGCATGCGCCGCCCCGCCCGCCTTGCGGTGAATGTCACCCAGCAGCTTCAGCGAGCCGGCGTGATGGGCGCGCTCCCCGGTCTCAGCCGTCAGGTCGTGGCTCCGCCGGCCCCAGTCACGGGCTTCGTCCAGCCGGCCGGCGCGGAGATAGGCCTCGGCCAGGGCCTGGAAGACCCAGGTCCAGGTATAGCGGCCGCCCCGGCTGTAGAGCTTGGGATCGGCGGCCCGCTCCAGCACCACGACCGCTTCGTCGACGCGGCCGGACCGCGCGTAGGCCGTGCCCAGCCGCGACAGCACCGACGGCATCAGCGTCAGGATGTCCTCCTCGCGACAGCGGGCATGGCAGGTCTCCAGCACCTCGACCGCGGCCTCGACCTCGCCCATGGCCAGCAGCAGATGCCCCTTGAAGTCGTGGATGGTGACCTGCGAATAGGGATGCGCGACCTCGTCGGCCAGCCGGCAGCCGTCATCGACATGCGCCCGCGCCCGCTCGAACTCGCCGATCTCGATCAGCGCCGAGGCCAGGAAGGTCTGGATGAAGACCGAGGGATAGGCGGCCCAGCCGAACCGCTTGTACTGCAGCTCGCCCGACACCTCGTCCAGCAGCGTCAGGTGAATATCGATCGACTGCCGGAAGGCGCCGAAGGCGTGCCGCACCATGCCGACGCTGAAACGCGCGGCCAGTTGCTGCGGATAATTGTCGGTCGCGGCGGCGATCCCGACCGCGCGCTCGCCGGCCGCCAGCGCCCGGTCGTGGTCGCCCATCATCCACAGCGCCACGCAGAGCTGGCTGGACACCGAGCCCAGCCGGCGCTCGTCGTCGGCCGCCGCCGCCAGCCGTTCGGCCGCGTGCAGCTCGGCCACCATGCGCTCCTGCGCGCCCAGCGGAATGAAGGCGCCGGCGGCGACCAGGCGCAGGTCGATGGCCAGCTTCGCCGTCGCCGGGCCGTCGGGCAGGCGCGACACGGCCTCCAGGCCGCGCTCGAACAGCGCGATGGTCTCGCGAATGGCCGACCGTCCGATGGCGCGGGCGCAGGCCTGCAGGTGATAGCGCGCCGCCTTCTCCCATAACTGGCCGCGGAAGGCGTGGTCGGCCAGGCGGTCGACCTGCTCTTCAAGGCGCGCCGGCTGGTTTGCCTCGATGATCGCCACGGCCTGGGCATGCAGGTTGCGGCGCTGCTCCAGCAGCACGCTGTCATAGGCCACCTCGTGCGTCAGCGCGTGCTTGAAGGTGAATTCCTGGTCCGGCAGCAGCCGGGTCTCGTAGAGGAACTCCGACGTCTGCAGCTCGGCCAGCCGCTGCCGCAGTTCCTCCGCCGGCAGGCCCTCGATCTCCTGCAGCAGGTCGACCGGCACGTCCTTGCCGATCACCGAGGCCGATTGCAGCAGGTTCTTGTGCTCCGGCGGCAGCCGGTCGATGCGCGCGGCCAGCACCGCCTGCACGCTGTCCGGGATGTCGATCTCGTCCAGCGGCTGGTTCAGCCGGTAGCCGCCGGGCGCGCCCGCCAGCACGCCGGTCTCGACCAGCGTGCGCACCGATTCCTCCAGGAACAGCGGCGTGCCCTCGGAACGGGCGATCAGCAGCCGCTTGAGCCGGTCGAGGCCGGCATCCGCGCCCAGCACGGCATCGAGCAGCCGTCCGGCGGTGTCGGCGACCAGCGGCTGGGCCTGGACCAGCGTGCAGTTCGCCTGCCCGCCCCAGTCATGCGTGAATTCGGGCCGGTAGGTGGCCAGCACCAGGATCCGGTGCCGGCCGAGATCGGTGACGAGGTCGTTGACGATCGTCAGCGTCTCGGCGTCCATCCAGTGCAGGTCCTCGATCACCAGCAGCAGCGGCACGATCTCGGTGCTGCGCAGGATCAGCGTCTTCACCGCCTCGATGATCCGCCGCCGCTTCTGCGCCGGATCGAGGTCGCGCCAGCGCCGGTCCGCCACCGGCACGTCGAGCAGGGTCTGAAACGCCGGCAGCGCCGCCAGCATGCCTTCGTCGACGCCGGCCAGCCGTTCGCCGATCTTGCGGCTGATGTCGGCATGGCTGTCGCGGTCGCCGATCTCGGCCCAGCTCCGCAGCAGGTTGCTGGCCGGCAGATAGGGCGTGTGCTTGCCGTGGCGGACGCCGCCGGCCTCGAACACGGCCCAGCCCTGCGGCCGGTGCCGGCTGACGAACTCGTGCACCAGGCGCGACTTGCCGATCCCGGGCTCGCCCATGATCGCGGCGATCTGGCCGAAACCGCCGCTCGCCCGCTCGACCGCCGCGATCAGCCGGTTCATGTCGGCCTCGCGCCCGACGAAGGTGGTCAGCCCGCGGGCGGCGCGGACCTCCCAGCTCGTCCGCACCGTCGTCCGGCCGGTCAGCTCGAAGACCGGGATCGGTTCGCTGATACCCTTCACCGGCGCCATGCCGAGCTGCCGGGTGCGGATGAAGCCCTCGGCCATCTGCCGGGTCTTGCCGGTCAGGCGGATGCCGCCGGGCGCGGCGAGCTGCTCCATGCGGTTCGCCACGTGAACGGCGGCGCCGATGGCGTCGTAGTCCATGGACAGGTCGTTGTCGATCGAGCGCACCACGACCTCGCCGGAATGCAGGCCGATGCGGATGCGAGTGTCGAGATCGCTGGCCGCCTTCACCGCCTCCTGCATCGCCAGCGCCGCGAAGCAGGCCGCGGCGGCATGGTCCTCCAGCGCCAGCGGCGCCCCGAACAACGCCATGATGCCGTCGCCGTGCACCCGGTTCACCGTGCCCTCGAAGCGGTGCACGGCTTCCATCATCAGCCGCAGCGTCGGCTCCAGGCGCTTGGCGGCCTGTTCGGGGTCCAGCGCCTCGATCATCGCGGTCGAGCCGGCGATATCGGCGAACAGGATCGTCACCTGCTTGCGCTCGCCGACCAGCGCCGCGCGCGAGCTCAGGATACGCTCGGCCAGGTGCCGCGGCAGGCGCGGCCGCAGCGCCCCGGCACCGGCGGCACCGGCGGCGTCCAGCGCGACGCCACAGCCGCCGCAGAACCTGGCCTCCGGTTCGTTCTCGAAGCCGCAAGCCGGACAGGCGCCGGTCAGCGACGCCCCGCAATCACGGCAATATCGACGGTCGTCGGCGTTTTCGGCGCCGCACCGGTGACAGTGCATGGCGGTTGCCTCCCCGGACCCGCCGGCCCCCGCAGGCGCGATGGTCGGACCGTGTCAGGCCGCGACGAGGCTAGCACACGTCATGCGTTAACAGAACCGTCCCCGACAACCCCGGCTGTCCGCAGCGCGCCGACCTCGGCCTCGCCGTAGCCGATCTCCCGCAGGATCTCCACCGTATCGGCCCCCAGCCCCGGCGCCCGCGGCACGATCCGGCCGGGCTCGTCGCGGAACTTGATGGGGATGCCGATATGCTCGTTGCCCTCATTGTCGCGCAGCAGCATGTCGCGCGCCCGCAGGTGCGGATCGGCGAACGCCGCCTTCAGGTCCTGCACCGGCGCGAAGCAGACGTCGCGGCCCTGGAACCATTCGTCCCACTCGGCCTGTGTCCGCCCGGCGAAGGTCGCCTCCAGGAATTCATGCAACGGCGCCTGCGCGGGGCCGGGCGGCCGCCGCGCGATCTCGATCAGGTCGGTTCGATCGAGCGCCGTCAGCAGGTTCTCGACGAACTTCATCTCGCTGCCGCCCAGCGTCACGTAGCGCCCGTCGGCCGTCCGGTAGACCCGGTAGAAGGCGCTGCCGCCCTGGGTGCGCTGCTCGGCCGGCACCGGCGCCCGGTCCTCGGCGAAGACGGTGCCGGTGATATGCGGCGTCCAGGAGACGATGGCGTCGAACATGGACATGTCGAGATAGTCGCCGCGCCCGGTCTCGACCCGCCGCAGCAGCGCCATCAGGATGCCCGACAGCGCCATCAGCGAGCCGCCCATGTCGGCCGGCGGCAGCCCCGGCATGTTCGGCGTGCCGTCGGCGCCGACGCTCAGCGCCACGGTGCCGGCCAGCGCGCCGACGCTGAGGTCGTGCGCCGGGCGGTCGCGATAGGGGCCGTCCTGCCCGAAGGCCGAGATGCCGCAATAGACGATCCCCGGCGCCCGGGCCGCCACCGCGTCGTAGCCGATGCCGAGACGCTCGACCACGCCCGGCCGGAAGGTCTCGACGATCACGTCGGCGGTTTCGGCCAGCCGCATGAAGACCTCGCGGCCCTCGTCGCTCTTCAGGTCGACGGCGAAGCCGCGCTTGCCCCGGTTGGCGTTGCGGTAATAGACCGTGGCACCGCCTTTCTTGGGCCCGATATGGCGGGTCGCGTCGCCGCTGACCGTGTCCTCGATCTTGATCACCTCGGCGCCGTGGTCGGCCATCATCATGGTCAGATGCGGTCCCGGCAGGAACCGGGACAGGTCGAGTACGCGAATACCTTCAAGCTTCATACGTCAGACTTTCTCTGGCTGTGTCTCACTGCGCACGAAACCGTGCCGTTCCTGGATATCGCCGATATCGGCCGGGCGCTCGAACGGCACCGGCGCCGGCTCGCCGGGCGTGCGCGGCCGGCCGATGGCGGCGAACCAGTCCTCCAGGTCGGCCGGCAGCATCATCCAGACGAACTTCAGGTCGCGGTCGCCGTCGTTGATGAAGCAGTGCTCGGCATAGGGCACGGCCAGCACCGTGGTGCCGGGCCGCAGGTCGTGCTGCTCGCCGTCGATAATGGCGCGCCCCTCGCCTTCCCAGAAGAACAGCACCTCGTCGTTCCGGGTATGCGCGTGCTGGCGGACCATGCCGCCGGGCGGCACCACCTGCACGCCCATGGAATAATCGTCACGGCCGGTCTGTTCGGCCGCCAGCTTGACCGAGGCATAGCCGCCGGTCGGCTGCGGCTGCCAGTAATGCCTGCCGTCGTCCGGCTGCAGCACCACGGCCTTGCGCGTCGCGGTTTGCGTCATGCGTCCCTCCTTGCTCCGCCACAGGCTGACGGTCACGCCAGCGGACTGTCAAGCCGTGGCTGCCGATTGACCGATAAGTCGCGTCTGCTTCCTCGGCAGGCAATCGAAGTCCGCGCCGGCATCGGGTTCGGCGGCCGGCCATCCGGTCACCAGGCGATAGATCGCGTCCCGGTCGCGCCTGGCGGCGTCCAACCGGCCCAGGCGACGATTGGCGCCGCAGCGGTCCCGCAACGCGTCGACATCGTTGGGATCGAATTGCAGGGCACGCGTGAAATCGGCGATCGCGGCCCGGTCGTCGTTCATCGAGGCATGCACCGCGCCGCGCCGCGCAAAGATCCGCCCATCGTCCGGCCGCCGCCGGACGGCGTCGTCGTAGTCGCCCAACGCCTTGCCGAAGTCGCCGCCCGCGGCATAGGTCTCGGCCCGGCGCAGGCGCGCGTCGACATCGTCGGGCCGCAGACGCAGCAGGGTCGTGAAGTCGGCGGCCGCCTCGGCCATCCGGCCCAGTTCGCGGTAGAGCCGCCCACGCCGGTAAACCGCCACGTCGATGTCGCCGCCGAGCGCGATCGCCGCGCTGAAATCCGCGATTGCCGCCAGACGGTGGCCGAGACCGGCCCGCGCCAGGCCACGATTGACATGCACCCTGAAGCCCGGCCGTTCTCCAACAACCGCGTCATAATCGGCGATGGCTTGCGCATATTGTCCCAGCCGGGCGTACGCGATCCCCCGATGGTGCAGGGTCGACAGGCGCCCGGGCGCGATCGCCAATGCCGCGTCGTAGTCGGCGATCGCCTTGCGATGCCGGCCTTGCGCGGCGAAGACGACGCCCCTATTGCTCAGGACCTGGGGATCTTCCGGCGCGATGCGGAGGGCGGCGGTGTAGTCGTCGATGGCCTTCTCGTATTGCGACGTGGCGGCAAGCGCATGGCCGCGCGCATGCAGATTGGCGGCGCTGTCGGGCCTGAAGTGCAGCAGCAAATCATAGTCGCGGATCGCGGCGTCATGATTTCCGGCGCTGGCATGCGCGGCTGCCCGAAGTTCATGGATCAGCCGCGTCCAGGCATCCGTCGGCAGCGCCCCACCGATACACCGGTCGTAGTGACCGGCGGCCGCGGCGGCCCGGCCGAAGGCATGCGCCAACATGCCTTCGAGGCAGCCGATCGACTCTGGCCGGCAGGCCGGGAGCGGCAGGACCAGCAGCAAAACCGCCAGGGGATTCGCGCGCACCACCGCCCCCACAACCCAGGATCGCGCCATCATGACAAATTTCCCGCGTCAGGGCCAATGCCCGGCTCCATGCGCCCGTCTCGACGCGGGTGGACACCGGGCCGCCGCCGGGGTTATCGACGTTCCGGCAGGCGGTGCCTGTTCAGACGACGCCGGCATCGCGCAGCGCGGCGATCTCGTCGCCGCCATAGCCGAGCTCGGCCAGCACCGCGTCGGTGTCCTGGCCCAGCGCCGGCGGCGGCCCGTCCGCGCCCGGTCCGTCGGCCGGCGCGGTGAAGCCGGCGTTCACCAGCGTCACGCCGGCATCGAAACCTCGCGGGGCCGGCAGGTCGATCAGCACGTCGCGGTACGGCAGTTGCGGATGCCGCACGGCGTCGGGGATCTCGTAGATCCGCGCCGCCGGCACGCCGGCCTCGGCGAACCGCTTTTCCCAGCTCGCGGCGTCGTCCCCGGCCAGCGCCCGCTTGATCTCGTCCTGCATGGCCGGCCCGTTGGCGATGCGCTTCTCCTCGGTATCGAAGCGCGGATCGTCCAGCAGGTGCGACAGGCCGAGCGTCGCGCACATGGCCGTCACCTGCCCCGGCGTCAGGCCGATAAGCTGCAGCCAGCCGTCACGGGTCGGGAAGCAGTCCGCCGTCGGCAGTTTCGTCGGCGAGGCGTTGCCCAGCAGGCCCTGCAGCATGCCGCCGACCAGATAGTTGCAGATCTGCGGCGACTGCACCGACAGCGCCGTGTCGAACATCGAGACGTCGAGATACTGCCCCTCGCCCGTCGCCTGCCGCCGGAACAGGGCGCTGGCGATGGCGAAGGCCGCGGTCAGGCCGGTCGACATGTCGACGGTCATGAAGCCGGCCCGCGTCGGCCCGGTCTCGGCGTGGCCGGTGATCGACATGATGCCCGAGGCCGCCTGGATGGCGCCGTCATAGGCCGCCGCGCCCGCCTTCGGCCCGTCCTGCCCGTAGCCCGAGATCGAACAGTAGACCAGCCCCGGGTTGATCGCCTTCAGGTCCGCGTAGCCGAACCCCAGGCGGTCGATGACGCCGGCGCGGAAGTTCTGGATCACCACGTCGGCATCGGCCACCAGCCGGTGCACGATTTCCTTCGCCGCCGCGTGCTTCAGGTCCAGCGTGATCGCCCGCTTGCCGATATTGACGCTCAGGTAGAACGGCGCCATGGCCTTCGCCGCGAAGGCCGCGTCCGTCATCATCGCCCGGGTCTGGTCGCCGACGCCGGGCTGCTCGATCTTGATCACCTCGGCGCCCAGCAGCGCCAGCAACTGCGCCGCGTAGGGCCCGGCCAGCACCTGCGAGAAGTCGATCACCTTGATCCCGTCGAACGCCTTGGTCATCCCGTTACCCCGTCCCGATATCCCAGGCCGACAACCTATCGCGCCCGACCCGCCGCCGCTATGGTTGCGGCAAGCCATCGAACGCCGTTTGGGAGGACAGGACCATCGAACCGGAACTTTCACCCCGCCACGCCGACCTGGTCGACGTGGCCAGGACCTTCGCCGCCGATACGGTGGCGCCGAACGCCGCCGCCTGGGAGAGCGGCCGCGCCGCCCCGCGCGAGGCGCTGACGCGGGCCGCCGATGCCGGCCTTTGCCGCCTGCTGGCTTCGGCCGAGGCCGGCGGCGAGCAGCTTCCCGTCGACGCCATGGCGCGGATCATGGAAGAGCTGTCCCACGCCGACATGGCCTTCGCCTTCGCGCTGGTGGTGCACAACAACCTGACCGGCGCGATCTGCCGCCGCGGCCGGCCGGACCAGGTCGACCGCTACGTCCCCGATATGATGGCCGGCCGGCGCATCGGCGCCTTCCTGCTGACCGAGGCCAGGGGCGGCAGCGACGCGGCCGCCATCGCCACCACGGCGACACCCGACGGCGACGGCTGGCGCCTGAACGGCGAGAAGGCCTGGATCACCAACGCCGCGCATGCCGACGTGCTCAGCGTCTATGCCCAGACCGACGCCACGCAGGGCTGGCGCGGCATCGCCGCCTTCCTGGTCGACGCCGGCCAGAACGGCGTCATCCGCGAGGCGCCGTACGAGATGCTGGGCTGTCACGCCACCGGCGCCGGCGGCTTCCGCTTCGAGGATTGCCAGGTCACGGCCGAGCAGATGTTCGTGCCGCCGGGCGAGGGCTTCAAGGCGGCCATGTCCGGGATCGACGTGGCGCGGGTCAACGTCGCCGCCATGTGTGCCGGCATGCTGCGC
>JANQKO010000274.1 GCA_028281075.1 Alphaproteobacteria bacterium
TTCTTGTGGATGTCCATTCGGCTCTCCTTGGAAATCGATGCGTTAGCAACATCAGCTTCCTCGGTCGGGGCCGAATGGGCAACCTATTGACAGATCACACCTAGCCCGGCATCGACATCTCGCGCATGGACCCGAAGTCCGGCATCGCCGCGGTCGCGAAGCCGGCGCAGGCGAGTGAGCCGAGCGCGATCCGGCCGTCGCGGATCGTCAGCCGCGCGGTGCCGCCGGCGTCGTGGTAGAGGTCCGGATGGGCCGCCAGGAAAGCCCGCTGCTCGGCCGCCGGGGCCGCCGCCATGCCGTTGATGTAGTGATGGCCGTTGCGCTCGACATGATCGATGCCGAGCAGGCTGACCAGCGCCAGATCCTGCTGCACCGTGACGCCGGCCGGCGTCGTCAGGTCCTCCGCCGACATGAAATAGCGCGGCCCGTCGGCGCGCGTGTTCCAGCGCGCGCAGCGCGCCCGGTTCAGGATCGACTTGTAGAAGCCCTTGCAGGTCTTCGACGACACACCGGCATAGCCGAGCTCCTTCGCCGTCGGAAAGGTATCGAGCGTGCCGTCGGATTCGTCGATGATCACCGGCTTGTAGGTGCTCAAGGCCCAGATATCGCCGTCGAGCGCCACCGCCCGGGCGATCGGCTGCTCGACGAACAGGATCGCCTCGTTGAACCGGGTCAGCGCCGGCCGCGCCGCGATCGCCCGCAGCAGCTCGATCACGGTCGAGGCCTCGCGATACTGCTCGTTGCCGTCCAGCGAAACGAGGTATTCGCCGTCGATGACGTCGAGCGCCGCGGCGATCTCCTCCAGCCGCGCCAGGTCGGCCGCCAGGTCGCCGCCGACCTTGATCTTGAAATAGCGGTGGCCGTAGGTCGCGATCACGTCGGCCAGCGTCTCCGGCAGCCCGTCGTTCACCGGCTCGGGATTGGCGGTGATCGGATCGACCATGCCCACCGTGTGGCGGGCATGAATGCTGGCGCCCGGTTTCAGCCCGGCAAGGAAGGTGTCTAGATCGAAGTCCTCGAGGTCGGGCGCCAGATCGCTCCGCCGGATGCCGGGCAGGTTCCGCCGGATCGCGTCGGCGAACGACACGTCGTGCAGCCGGCAAAGCGCGTCCAGCACGGCCCGGTCGAGCAGCGCCGGTCCGTAGCAGGCGGTGATCGGATTGAGCCCGGCCGCGGCACCGGCGTCGATCTGCGCCCGGTAGCTGCCGGCGAACAGGTCGAACGCGGTCGCCGGCCCGGCCGCCCGGTAGGCATCGCCGGCGATGCCGAGCGCCGCGCGCAATTGCCGGTAATTGTCCTCGTTGCTGAGCGACAGGTCCTTGTCGAACCATTTCGCCGCCAGCATCTCGCCGGCGACGCCCCAGCCCTCGCGCCCGTCGACGAGGCGAATACGGACATGCGCGTAGGCCTGCGGCGATTCCGTCATCGTCGCGACGCCGAAGCGGAAGGGCATGCGCAGCTTCTGGTCGCGCTCGTAGAGCCGCACCTCCTGGACACCGAGTTTGGGCGCCGCGTTCGTGGGCGTCATGGCAGGGCCTCCAGAATGCCGCGGATATAGCCGATGGCGCGCGCCGCCGAGGTGGCGCCGTCGGGCCGGTAGTCGAACGGCTCGACGGCGACGACCCGGTCGTAGCCATGCCGCCGCAGCGCCGCGAAGACCGGCGCGAAGCTGTCGTCGCCCTGCCCCGGCCCCTGCTGGTTCCGGTCGTTGACCTGCACGTGGGCGATCAGGCCGCTCGGCAGCCAGCGGTCCAGCAGCGCCGCGACCGGCTCGGCCTCGTCCAGCGCCGCGGCGCTGCAATCGACCATGGTGCGCAGGCCCGGACTGCCGACCGCCTCGACCAGCGCCGCGGCCTCGGCCACCGAATTGATGAAATTGGTCTCGCGCCGGGCCAGCGGCTCGATGCAATAGGCGATACCGGCGGCGGCCGCCTCGGCGGCGACGGCCGCGAGGCAGTCCCGCGCCCGTGCCCGCCCGGCCGCCTCGTCGCCGGCGGCCAACTGCCGTTGCGCCGGCGAGCCATGCACCATGGCGGTGCAGCCGAGATCGGCGGCGAGACCGACCAGGCGGCGCAGGACATCGGTCGTGCGCGCCCGCACGCCGTCGTCCGGCGCGGTGATCGACAGTCCGGCCGGCGTGACCAGCAGCCAGTGCAGGCTGTCGATGGCCAGGCCATGGTCGCCGGCCATCCGCCGGATCGCCGCGCGGTCGTCCGCCGACAGCAGATGCGGCGTCTCGCCGAGCGTGAACGGCGCCAGCTCGATGCCGTCATAGCCCAGTTCCGCCGCCAGCATGCACTGCTCGACGAACGGCAGGGCACGGACGACCTCGTTGCAAAGCGCGATACGCATGTCAGGGCTCCAGATCCACGGGCATACCGCGTTCGGCGGCGGCGAAGACCGCGTCCAGCGTCCGGGCCACGCGGACGCCGCAATTGACCACGCCGGCCTCGGGCGGCGCGCGGCGGCCGACGCAGTCGAGGAACTGCCGCAGCTCGGCCGTCACCACGTCGACCGGATCGACGGCGCCGAAATGCGGCTCGACCCGGTCGCCGAACACCGGCCGCCAGGCACCGTCCCGAAGTTCGTGACGGACGTCATGCACGACAAGCGAATCGGTGACGAAGTCGGCCTCCAGCGCGCCCGCGCCGCCGCAGACCGCGATCTCCTTGGTCGCCCGCGCGCCCGGCACGAAGACGTCGTTCCAACGGCCGGGCTGGATGTAGCCGACCTCGATACTGGCGATGACGTCGCCGGGATAGGTGAGCTGCAGCAGCGCGAAATCCTCGCGGCCGCGGCCGAAATGGTCCCGGGTCACCGCGTGGACCCGGACCGGAAAGGCGTCGGTCAGCCAGTTGAACAGGTCGATGAAGTGCACCGCGTCGTTCTGCACCGCGCCGGAATCGTTGCGCGCGCGCTTGAAGCCGAGGAAGCGGCCGGAAAGATAGCGCAAATCGCCGATCGCGCCGTCGCGCACCCGGTCCCGCGCCGCCCGCGCCAGCGGATGACAGCGGAAGTAGAAGCCGACCTGGGCGATCCGGCCTTCCGCCCGCACGCGCGCGGCCAGGTGCTCCGCCTCGGCCAGCGTCGCCGTCATCGGCTTTTCGATGAACAGGTCCTTGCCGGCGTCCAGCACCCTGTCGCAGATCGCGCCATGCCGGTCCGTCGGCGCCACCACGTCGACCAGATCGACGGCATCGAGGAAGGCCTCGTAGTCGGCGCCGATCCGCTCATCGGGCAGGCCGTGGCGGCGGCAGGCGTCGCGCGCCGCCGGCGACGGATCGGCCACGTGGAGATGCCCGCCAAGGCCCAGGGCGGTCCAGGCCTTGAGATGCGCCGGCCCGAAGCCGCCGAAGCCGATCTGCAGCACGGATGGCGTCATTCCCGTTTCCCCGCCAGCAAGCGCGTCATCAGGCGCCGTATGGCGCCGAAGCTCAACAGCACCGTTATAAACGTCACCAGCCACAGCACCAGGCTGATCGGCCGGGTGAAGAACGGCGTCGGATCGCCGTCGCTCAGCACCAGGCCCCGGCGCAGGCTCTTGTCCAGGATATCGCCCAGCACGATGCCCAGCACCAGCGGCGCCATGGGATAGTCCATGCGCCTGAGCGCGTAGCCCAGCACGCCGAAGAGCAGCATGACCCAGATATCGAAGGTGCGCGAGGCGATGGCGAAGGCGCCGATGGTACAGAGCACGAAGATCACCGGCATCAGCCGCTCGCGCGGCACCCGCAGCACCAGCAGCAGCGGCTTCGTCAGCAGCAGGCCGAGCACCAGGATCGCCAGCGTCGCCAGCAGCACCATGGCCACGACCTCGTACACGAAGCTCGGGAACTCGATCATGATCAGCGGGCCGGGCCGGACACCGTGAATGAACATCGCCGCCAGCAGCACCGCCGCCGGCGCCGAGCCCGGCACCGCCAGCGTCAGCACCGGGATGATGGCGCCGGGCACGGCGGCGTTGTTGCCGGCCTCGGCCGCCAGCAGGCCCTCGGTCGAGCCCTTGCCGAAGCGGTCGCGCTCCTTGCTGGCGCGCCGCGCGGCGGCGTAGGAGGCCCAGGCGCCCATGTCCTCGCCGACACCGGGGATCAGGCCCATCAGCGTGCCGATCAGGCCGGAGCGGATGATGCTGCGCCAGTAGCGGAACAGCTCGCGCAGCTTCGGGATCACCGATTCCACCTTGCCGCGCACGACCTGGTAGGACGGGTCGGTCATCACCATCAGCACCTCGGCGAAGCCGAAGGCGCCGATCAGCGCCGGCAGCAGGCCGACGCCGCCGGCGAGATCGAGATAACCGAAGCTGAAGCGCTGATAGGCGTGAATGCCTTCCTGGCCGATCATCGCCACCAGCAGGCCGAGGAAGCCGGCGATCCAGCCCTTCAGCGGGTCGCGCAGCGCGGTCAGATGGCCGGCGATGACGATGCCGAACACGGCCAGCCAGAAGAACTCGAAGGCACCGAAGGCGAGCGCGAAGTCGGCCAGCACCGGCGCGATCGTCGCCAGCATCAGGATGCCGACGACGCTGCCTAGCACCGAACCGCTGGTCGCCAGCCCCATGGCGCGCCCCGCCCGGCCCGACCGCGCCAGCGGATGGCCGTCGAGCGTGGTGGCGGCGTTCGCCGGCGTGCCGGGGATGTTCAGCAGGATGGCGCTGCGGCTGCCGCCATAGATGGCGCCGACATACATGCAGATCAGGATCAGGATGGCGTCGCCGGCCGCCATCTTGAAGGTCAGCGTCGTCATCAGCGCGATGCCGAGCGTCGCCGTCAGGCCCGGCAGCATGCCGACCGAGATGCCCAAGAGCGTCGCCCAGAGCACGTTGAAGAGCTGCGCCGGGGTCAGGAAGCCGACCAGGGCCTGGGCGAACAGCGCGAGGCCTTCGGGCATGGCGCTAGGGCAGCCGGACGAGGAAGACGTGCTGGAACAGCGCGCTGACGCCGGCCGCCACCGCCACGGCCAGCACCAGCGCGATGGCGGCGCTCTTCAGGTGGCCGGCCGGCGGCCGGCCGGCGCGCCATTCGAACAGCAGCACGAACAGAAAGACGAACAGAAACGTCGCGGCCCAGAACGGCAGCCGGCCGACGAGGCCGGCGGCATAACCCAGCGTCAGCAGCAGCATCAGCACCAGCCGCCCGCCGACGGCGGACGACAGCGACGCGGCGTCCAGCCGCCAGCCGCCCTGCCGCACCGCCCGCGCCAGCAGCACGGCCCCGAGCAGGATCAGAACGCCGCTCAGCAGGCCGGGCACGATGCCCGGCACGGTATAGGGATTGACCGACAGGTGCTCGAGGCGCGGCATGCGCCAGGACTCGACCAGGGCGCCGGCGCCGACCGCGATCAGGATGACCGCGGTCACGAAATCCGCCTTCGCCATGCGCGCGGGCGTCATGTTTCCTCGGACAGAAAAAGCGCGGCCGGACGCGGGCACGCGCCCGACCGCGACGACGACAACTAGGGTTTCGGAATACCGACCGTGTCGGGCTTGATCTTCGCCTTGCCGCCCTCGTAGAGGGTCCAGGCATTGTTCTGGATCATGCCCATGACCCGCTTCTGCGCTTCCTCGCCATAATAGGGCGTGAACTGCGCGCCGCGGTTGGCGGCATACTTCTTCAGCGCGTCGGACGACGTGATCTTGTCCCGCCAGACCATCTCCATGGTCTTCACCGCAGCCTCGGGAATGCCCTTCGGCGCCCAGATGCCGAAATAGTTCGTCGCCACCTGCAGCGTCGGAATCCATTGAGTGATCGGCGGGATCGTGCCGTGGCCGGCGATCTCCAGCGGCTTGTCGGCCAGCACCGCCAGCGGACGCAGCTTTCCGGCCCGGATCATCTCGGCCTGCTCGGAGGCAAGCTGCGTCGTCACCTCGGTCTCGCCGGCGACCGTGGAGATGACGGCCGGATTGCCGCCGTCATAGGTCACGTGCTTGTACTGCGCGCCGGTCGCCTGGGCGATCAGTTCCATGGCGTTATGGCCGCCCGACGAAATCCCGGCCGTCGCCACGGCGATCTTGCCGGGGCTTGCCTTCATGGCCGACAGCAGCGCGGCGAAATCCTTGTAGGGCGCATCGGCGTTGACGCCGACCACGGCGACGTTGGCCACATCCAGGAACAGGTGCCAGTCGGTGATCCTGGTGTCGAGCATGCCGAGCACCACGTAGGTACCGAGATCGCCGGCCGCGCCGGCGGCCCAGGTATAGCCGTCCTTCGGGGCTTCCCAGGCGTTCTTGGTGCCGATCGAGCCGGACGCGCCGGGCTGGTTCACCACCACGACCTTCTGGCCCAGCGCGTCGCCCAGCTCGCCGGCGATCACGCGCGTGACCTGATCGGTCGAGCCGCCGGCCGACCAGGGCACGATGACGGTCAGCGGCTTCGTCGGTTTCCAAGGTAAGTCGGCCGCGACGGCGGATAGCGCCGTCAGGGCCGTGGCGCCGGCGGCAAGCGCGGCAAACAGCAAGCGTTTCATGGGCGTTGTCCCCTTTGTTCCGGGTTGTTTTCGAGAAAACGGGTCGATCGGCCAATCATGCGGAGTCGCCGCGACCGCCGTCAAGAATAACTAACCAGTTAGTTATTATATCCTGTCAACTCTCCAGGCCGTGCAGCGCCATCACTTGCCGCATGCGTGCCGCCGCCAGATCCGGGTCTGCCAGCAGCCCCGCCGTGTCGGCGAGCCGGAACAGCTCGGCCAGGTGCAAGAGCGACCGCGCGCTCTGCTGGCCGCCGACCATGACGAAATGGTCTTGGTGGCCGTTCAGCCAGGCCATGAACACGACGCCGGTCTTGTAGAACCGGGTCGGCGCCTTGAAGATGTGCCGGCTCAGCGGCACCGTCGGCGCCAGCAGCCCATGGAACGTCTCCGGGTCATTGCCGGCCAGCGCGTCGAGCGCCGCCGAGGCGGCGGGCGCGATGGCGTCGAAGATGCCGAGCAGCGCGTCGCTGTAGCCGACCGCGTCGCCGGCGATCAGCTCGGCGTAATTGAAATCGTCGCCCGTATACATGCGCACGCCGGCCGGCAGCCGCCGACGCATGGCGATTTCCTTGTCCTTGTCCAGCAGCGAGATCTTGATGCCGTCGATCCTGGCCGCGTTGCGGTTCAGGATGTCGAGGCACACATCCATGGCCGCCATGTGGTCGCCATGGCCCCAGTAGCCTTCCAGCGCCGGGTCGAACATCTCGCCCAACCAGTGGATCAGCACGGGCTGCGCCACCTGGCCCAGGATGCGGTCATAGACACGGGCATAGTCGTCGGGCGACCGGGCGCAGGCGGCGAGCGCGCGACTCGCCATCAGGATCACCCGGCCACCCTCGCCCTCGACGAAGCCGACCTGCTCCTCGTAGGCGGCGATGACATCGTCGACGGTCAGCGACGGGTCCGGCGCCAGGTGGTCGGTGCCGGCGCCGCAGGCGACCAGGGCGCCGGGCAGGCCGCGCGCGGCGGCGAGCGAGCGGCGGATCAGCTCCTGGCTCGCCGTCCAGTCCAGGCCCATGCCGCGCTGCGCCGTGTCCATGGCCTCGGCGACGCCCAGGCCCAGATCCCAGAGCCGCCGGCGGTAGGCGATGGTCGCGTCCCAGTCCAGCGCCGGCTCGAGCCAGGGATCGGCATCGGCCAGCGGATCGGCGACGACATGCGCCGCCGAATAGGCGATGCGGTTGAACGGCCGGTTCGCCCGTGTCGGCAGGCCGCGCGGTGGCCGCGTCGTGTAGGCGGCGAGCGCACCGCCCGACGTCGGCAGGTTGAGCGTCGGCATGGCTCAGGCCTCCAGTTCGGGGATGTCGATGGTGCGGCGCTCGGCCCAGCTCCGCAGGCCCAGCTCGGCCAATTGCACGCCCTTGGCGCCCTCGCGCAGGTTCCAGGGGAACGGCTCGTCGCCGCCCTCGTAGAGGTGCCGGATGAACAGCTCCCACTCGGCCTTGAAGGCGTTGTCGTGGTCCATGCTGTCGGGCACTTCGTCCCAGTTCGCCCAATAGTCGATGCTGGACGGCACATCCGGATTCCAGACCGGCTTCGGCGTGTTGACGCGCGATTGCGTGCGGCAGTCGCGCAGGCCCGCGACGGCCGAGCCGTGCGTGCCGTCGACCTGCAGCGTCAGCAGGTCGTCCCGCCGCACCCGCACGGCCCAGGACGAGTTGAACTGGGCGATGATGTCGCCGTCGAGCTCGAAGATGGCGTAAGCGGAGTCGTCGGCCGTCACGTCATAGGCCCGGTCCCGCTCGTCCCAGCGCGTCGGCACGTGGATGGCGCCGCGGCAGGTCACCGACCGCACGGGCCCGAACAGGTTGTCCAGCACGTAGCGCCAGTGCGCCAGCATGTCGACGATGATGCCGCCGCCTTCGTCCTTCTTGTAGTTCCAGGACGGCCGCTGCGCCGGCTGCAGGTCGCCCTCGAACACCCAGTAGCCGAACTCGCCGCGTACCGACAGAATCCGGCCGAAGAAGCCGGCGTCGTTGAGCAGTTTCAGCTTGCGCAGGCCCGGCAGCCAGAGCTTGTCCTGCACGACGCCGTGCTTGACGCCGGCGTCGCGGGCGAGGCGATAGACGTCGATGGCGTCGGCCAGCGATGCCGCCGTCGGCTTCTCGCAGTAGATATGCTTGCCCCTGGCGATGGCCTTGCGCAGCAGGTCGGCGCGGGCAAGCGTCGTCGCCGCGTCGAAGAACAGTTCGTCATCGCCGTTGTCGAGCGCCGCGTCGAGATCGGTGGTCCAGCGCTCAACGCCGTAGCGGCGGGCGAGGTCGCCGGTCTTGCCGGCGTTGCGGCCGACCAGGATGGGGTCGGGCATCACCCGTTCGCCGCTCGCCAGTCGCACGCCGCCCTGCTCCATGATCGCCAGGACGGAGCGGACCAGGTGCTGGTTCGTGCCCATGCGGCCGGTGACGCCGTTCATGATGATGCCGAGGCGGCGTTCGCTCATGTCTCACTCCATGCCCAGTAGTTTGTAGATCCGCCGCGTGTAGACGCCGAAATTCTCGTGCGTCTTCATGTCCAGAAGGCGCGGATACGGCAGGTCGATCTCGAAGTTGTCGGCCATGCGCGCCGGCCCCGCCGTCAGTACCGCGCAGCGCGAGCCCAGGAACACGGCTTCCTGGATGCTGTGGGTGACGAACATGATTGTCTTGCGGCTTTCCGACCAGATCCGCAGCAGCTCCAGGTTCATCTTCTCGCGGGTCAGGGCGTCCAGCGCGCCGAAGGGTTCGTCCATCAGCACCAGCTTGGGGTCGTGCACCAGCGCCCGGGCGATCGACGCCCGCTGCTGCATGCCGCCCGACAGCTCGTAGGGGAACTTGTCCTCGAAGCCCTCCAGGCCGACCATGCGCAACAGGTCACGCGCGCGGTCGCGGCTTTCGGCCCGCGGCAGGCCGAGGATCTCGGTCGGCAGCAGCACGTTGTCAATGATCCGCCGCCATTTCAGCAGCAGCGACTGCTGGAACACCATGCCGATATCGCGCCCCGGATCGAAGGGATCGGCCGGCGTGCCAATCTCGACGCTGCCGGCGTCGTGGCCGTGCAGGCCGGCGAGGATCTTCAGGAC
This sequence comes from Alphaproteobacteria bacterium, assembly GCA_028281075.1. Lineage (GTDB taxonomy): Bacteria > Pseudomonadota > Alphaproteobacteria > JANQKO01. The sequence goes on from JANQKO010000274.1 coordinate 9,524, forward strand.
GGTGGTCTTGCCGCAGCCCGACGGCCCGACCAGTGAGACCAGTTCGCCAGCGGCGACATTCAGCGTCACGTCCGAGACGGCCAGGAACTCCTGCCCCCGCGTGCGGTAGACCTTGCGGACGTTCTCCAGCCGGATGAACGCGTCGGTGGCGTGCGCTCCGGTCATTCGACGCGGGCGTCACGCACGACGAGCAGCAGCTCGAGCATCAGCACCAGGGCGTAGAGCACGACGCCGACGAAGGTGATCAGCAGCACGGCCATGAACATGGCCGCCGTGTCGAGCGTCACCTGCACCTGCAGCATCAGGTAGCCCAGGCCCTTCTCCGACGCGATGAACTCGCCGACGATGGCGCCGGCCACGGCCAGCACCACCGCGACCTTCATGCCCGAAAAGATGTACGGCAGCGCGCCCGGAAGCTGGATCTTGGTGAAGACCTGCCAGCGCGAGGCCTTCAAGGCGCGGACCAGATCGATCAGCTCCGGCTCGACCTCGTTCAGGCCGCGGGCCGTGGTGATCAGGATCGGCAGGAAGCAGATGCTGAAGGCGATGATGATGTTGGGTCCGATGCCGTAGGAGAACCAGACGATGAAAATCGGCCCGAGCGCCACCTTGGGGATCATGTTGAGACTCACGATCACCGGCATGAAGGCGTCGTTCAGCCATTTCGACCAGGAGAACAGCAGCGCCAGCAGCACGCCGACCACGACCGCCAGCCAGAAGCCGCCGAACACGGACGCCGCCGTCACCAGCGTGTTCGACCACCAGTTATAATCCTCGAACAGAGTCGCGAAGGTGGCGAGCGGCGTCGGCATGATATAGGCCTCGACCTCGCCCAGCGTGATCCAGAGTTGCCAGACCGCGATCACCGCCAGGTGCATGACGACGACCAGGACCCAGCGGCCGATCCGTTCCCTGCGATTCTCCATGCGGACGGTCTGTCAGCCCAGCGTCACGAACTTGTCGCGATCGTAGACGAGCGCCGGCGTCGTCAGGTCGATACCGGCGGCGTAGTAATGGATCGCGACCGCGCGCCGCCACTTGTCCGAGCGGTTGTCCGACGATTGATGCAGCGTGTTGCCGTGGTGGAACGAGACGCCTCCCTTCGGCACCGGGGCCGGCGTCATCGGATGGCGCGCCGCCTCGTCGGCCGGGACCTGCAGGTTGAACGGCGCGTCCGCCGGCGCGACGTGGTCATAGACCGGACCCCGGTTGCTGCCGTCGCCGAAATAGAGGCAGCCGTTCTCCGTGGTCGCCGCGTCAAGCGCCACCCAGGCCGTGACCATGCCGTCGCGGTCGTTCGGCCCGAAATAGTAGTTGTCCTGATGCACCGGCTTCGGCCCGCCGCCATGCGGCGGCTTGAAGAAGATCTGGCTGAAGGCGACGCCGGCCGGCCGCTCGATCAGGTCGGCCACCATCGCCAGCAGCACGTCGTCCCCGGCGAGCGCGCGAAACGCCGGCCGATGGAACACCGGCTGGTCCAGCTTGCGCAGGACGTCGGGCGCGCCGACGGCCCGTTCCAGATACCAGTCGCGGTCGGCCGCATCCATGCCGGCGACAAAGTCACGTCCCCAGGCCTCGGCGTCGGCGACCGCCGCGTCCATGCGCGCGGCCGTGAAGACCTCGGGCACCGTCAGGTGACCGGCGTGGCGATATTCGGCCTGTTGTTCCGGAGTCAGCGCCATGTTTACGCCCTTGCTGCCTGTTGCATGTCGCCGTCCAGCCAGCGCGACAGGTTCGCGGCGACGAAATCGTCGTCGATCAGGTGCGGATAGTCGGCGCGGACCCGGTCGATCTCGTCCGCCTGTCCCGGGCTCAGCCACTCGTCCGGATCGAGGCACCAGATACCGTCCAGCAGCCCCTGCCGCCGCAGCACCTCGTGGCAGCCGGCGATGCAGCCGTGGAAGTCGTTGGCGACGTCGAAGATGGCGGCGTTGCAGTCGGTGACCTGCGAGTCGAGCTGCAGCAGGTCGGCCGTCACGACGCCGTGCTCGGCCGCGGCCCGCGTGCGTTCCAGCAGCTCCACGGCCCGTTTGACCCAGACGCTCCAATGGCCCAACAGGCCGCCGCGCACCCGCACCACCACGTCCGCGCCGCCGCGCCGCACCGCGAACGGCGTCAGCAGGTCGAGCACGATGTGATCGTCGTTGCCGGTATAGAGCGTCACCCGTTCCTCGGCCCCGGCCGCGACGACGCCACGCACCACGTCCAGCGTGCGATAGCGGTTGAACGGCGCCATCTTGATGGCGACCACATTGTCGATCTCGGCGAAGCGGCGCCAGAAGGTCTGCGGCAGCGGCACGCCGCCGACCGCCGGCTGCAGATAAAAGCCGACCAGCGGCATGCGCGCGGCCACGGCCCGGCAATGATCGATGATCTCGTCCTCGCCGGCGCCGCGGAACGCCGCCAGGCTCAACAGCCCGGCGTGATAGCCCAGGTCCAGCGCCACGTCCGCCTCGGCCAAGGCCTGTCGCGTGCGGCCGACCAGGCCGGCGACGCGTACCAGCGGCCGGTCCGTCCAGCCGTCCATCTCTTCCGCCGCGAGCCGCAGCACCGGTTCGTAGAGACCGATGTCGCGGATCGCGAACTGGGTCGTGTGCACGCCCACCGCCAGGCCGCCGGCGCCAGCATCGATATAGTAGCGCGACAAGGCCCGCTGGCGGCGCTCGTCGAGCGCGCGATGCGCGGTCAGCGCCAGTGGATGCGCCGGGATCACCGCGCCCCGGCGCAGCACGGCCATCACCTCGGCCGGCAGGTCCGTCCAGTGCCGGTTCATGGCCTGAGATACCCCAGAATAACCGCGATGGCATGCGCCTCGCGCGTCTGCAGCGCCGCCTTGGCGCTGAGGTCGGCGCCCATGATCGTCGACAGCGTGTGGATGTTGGAAAAGTAGAAATAGCAGACGCCGGTGATCGAGATGAAAAGCTGGGTCGGATCGACGTCGTCGCGGAAATCGCCGCGTTCGGCGCCGCGCCGCAGCAGGTCGCCGATCATCGCCAGCATCTCCGAATGCAGCTCGCGCACCCGCTTCGATTTCTTCAGGTGGCGCGCCTGGTGCAGGTTCTCGCTGTTCAGCAGGCGGATGAAGTGCGGTGCCTCGACCAGGTAGTTGAAGGTAAAGCGGATCAGCTCGCGCATGCCGGCGATCGGTTCCAGCTCGGTCAGATGCAGCCGGGTCTCGGCCCCGCGGATGCGCTCGTAGGCGCGCTCCAGCACGGCCAGGAACAGGTCTTCCTTGTTGCCGAAATAATGGTACAGCATGCGCTTGTTGGCGCCGGCCCGCTGGGCGATCTCGTCGACCCGCGCCCCGCCCAGGCCCTTGTCCGCGAATTCCGCCAGCGCCGCCCGCAGGATGTTCTCCCGCGTGCGCTCGGGATCGCGCCGGGCCGGCGGCGCCGGGGCGGTCGTCTCGGACCCTGTCCCGGCCCCGGCGGCGGATTCATTGACAGCAGCCATGCGGTCTATCTATTCTGCCGAGTAACCAACTGGTTACAACAGGTAACGTAACGCCGCGCCCTTGGCAAGACCAGCCTGACGGCGCCGGCCGTGTAGCAGGGAGACACAGCATGCGTCGCCACCTCGTCGCCATCGGCGCCGGCATCGCCATGGCCATCGCCGCAACGGCATCGGCCCAGGCCGCCGAAAAGGTCAGCTTCATCCTGAATTGGGTCGCCGGCGGCGACCATGCCCCGGTCTACTACGCGAAGGCGCAGGGCTGGTACGCGGATGCCGGCATCGACCTCACCATCGAGCAAGGCAAAGGCTCGACGCTGTCGTCGCAGCGTGTCGGCATCGGCAAGAACCAGCTCGGCATCGCCGATCTCGGCACCGCGCTGGTCAATCGCGGCAAGGGCGCCGATCTGGTCGCCGTGTTCAACATCTACGCCAACTCGCCCTACGGCCTCTACTGGAAGAAGAGCTCGGGCATCACCGGGCTGAAAGACTTCCCCGGCAAGAAGATCGGCAATCCGCCGTGGGACGCCGCGCGCCAGATGTGGCCGGCCATGGCCAAGGCGGCCGATATCGACCCGAACTCGGTGACCTGGGTCAACGTGCAGCCGAACGCCAAGATCGCGTCCTTGAAGTCCGACAGCATCCATATCACCACGTCGTTCTACAACATCCACTTCATCTTCCAGCGCGTGTTCGGCGACGACATGGGTTTCCTCGCCCTGCGCGACATCGGCATCAATCCCTACGGCAACTCGGTGATCGCCAACGGCGCCTTCCTGAAGGAGAAGCCCGAGGTGGTGAAGGCCTTCGTACGGGTGACGCAGAAGGCCTATCACGCCTGCGTCGCCGCGCCCGATCCCTGCATCGACGCCCTGCTCGCGGCCAACAGCGGCCTCAAGCGCCCCGACAGCGTCGCCAACTGGAAGCTGGTCGAGGAGCTGATGAGCGACACGAACTCGCGCAGCGTCGCGCTCGGCCATTTCGACCCGGGCCGCATGCAGGACGACTACAAGCTGATCGAGACCTATTTCAACCTGGAGAAGCCGTTCGACATTACCCAGGCCTACTCGAACGACTTTCTCGACACGTCGCTGAAAATGACGAAATAGGATTTGGCCATGACTTGACCCGTCCCGCTCCCTACCCGACCACCCACGGGAAACATGCTTGATGGGTGGTCGGGTGGGGAGCGGGACGGGTCAAGCGCATTCAACATTGAGATAACACCGCCGCCCGGCCAACGGGCGCACGCGTACAATTCGGCCGCCGCCCTTTGGGGCGCGGCCATTATTTTTCTACATCGGAATTGGCCTTAAGGCGCGCGTCCACGCTTGCGCATTCTCTTCCGCCGCTTCTGAGCCTTGGCAAAATCGATTGAGACCTTCAACAGCTCGCCCGTCTCCTTGATGTTCCATGGTGGCCGGTAACACTCTCTCGGCTTCATTTGCTCGATCCCTGCCTCGATCCTGCGCCACCATTGCAGAATGTGCGCCGCCTGCAGATAGCCCCTGGCCTGGCCCCATTTCGGCGGCAGGTGAATGAGCTTCAAGCCGGTGTCGAAAACCGCGTTTACCTGCGGCTCCAGGGTGAAGAAATCACGATCGGCCGACAGAATTGCATCACCGCCGTCATCCGCGAATTTCGTAATCCAATGAACGTCGTCGTCCCCCACGTCGCCGACGTCATGAATGGAACTGATTTCCCACGCCGGATCGAGAGCAATGTCGCGGATCGCCACCACGATCGCCTTGGCAATGTGTTCGTCCGCACGAACCCTCAAGCCGCGACCAGCTCGTATTCGATTGCGGTTGCGACCGCGTCGGTCGGCAGGCCGAACCACGTCGCGACCCGTTCTTTGTTCCCCTCGGCCTTCCATTGCCGAAACAAGACCGCTGTCGGAACTCTGGTCCCTTCGATGACGGGACGCCCGAACGCTATACGCGGGTCGATGACGACGGTTGGAAACGCCTGCTTCGGATGCCAGAGCCTTGCCAGATAGGTGCTCGGGTCAAAGACCACACCTTTTTCGATCGTTTGCACGATGGTGTCCCACATCTCGTGCTGGCCCGTCGCCATATCCCATGTCGTGGAGTCATCGTTCTCCTGCGCGGCACGCGCAAATATCTTGCGGCGATCCGTGACATACTTCGCGCCGGAGAGAGCGAGCGGATGGCTGACGCGCCAGTCTCGACGTGCCTGTTCCGCAGCCTTTCTCAATGTCGGCATCGGCACTTTCTGGGAACGGAATATGGCGATGAAACGCAACTCAATCAGATCCAGGAAGCTGACGGTACGTGTCCCGCCAAAGTCCCGCTTCACGACTGGTCCCGCGCCACTGCCGGGATAACCATTGAGCCATCCCCTCACGAGGGGCTGCCCAACCCCCACCAAGCGGGCAGCTTCCGAAATGCTGAAAAAGCCAGCCAACAAAGGGTCGGTCGTCCGTTCTTGCCGCGCATTCATGGTGATCACCTGTTAATCGACCGCTTCTCGCCAGCAACGGCAACCAATGGTTCCGCGCCAGTTTGTACCATTTTTGTTCCGACTACATCAAGTGTGTCGTCGTACAGTTTTTCGCGTCAGCCGAACTCGGGGCCGGCGATGGCGAAGATGCGGGCCGGGTCGTCGAGTGGCTCACCGCGGCCGAGCAGCATGCGGGTGTAGCCCCGCTCGCGCGTGAAGCCCGAGGTCTCCAACCGCCCGCGTAGGTCGCCGTGGTGGTCGGCGAGATCGATCATCATGGGTTGGCCGGCCTCGGCCAGGACATGATCGAGCAACGACACGGCGCCGGCCTCGTCCGTGGCCATCAACGGACCAATGTAGCGGGCGACGCGGCCGTCGCGGGTCAGCACATAACCGGTAACGCCCCCGTCGCGCAGGGCGATGAAGGCGCGGCCGTCGGCGCGCTCCAGGAATGCCGCCAGCAGATGCCGCCGGTCGGCACCGAAGGCGGCGCGGTCCAGCGCCGCGACGGCGTCGAGGTCGGCCGCCGTCATCGGCCGGACATCCCCACCGGTCGCGGCCATGCCTCGCGGCCGCTCGGCCCGCCAGCGGCCGAGGCTGTAGACGTCCTCGAAGCCGAGCGGCCGGTAGACCGCGCGGCCCGCCTCGGTGGCGTCGAGGCCGGCGATCAGACCAGCGTCCCCGGCCCGGGCCATGCAGCGCCGCAGCAGGTCGGTCGCCAGGCCCCGCCGCCGCCAGTCTGCCGTCACCAGGACCATGGCAATCCAGGCGAAGCGGCCGCCGAACGGCAGCGTCAACGCCGACGCCACCAGGCGGCCGTCCGACGCCTCGACGCCGATACCCTGGCCGAAACCCAGCATCAGCCGCCAGTCGTCGGCGGTCTGGTTCCAGCCGGCCTCGGTCGATAGCGCGACCGCGCCGGCCAGGTCGGATTCGGTCAGCGGCCGGAACGCCGGCGCATCAGTAGGTGCCATCGCGAACGTCGTAGTGCGTCGGCTTGCCCAGGCTCTCACGGTCGTTCGCGACCCAGTCGGCGACCCAATCGATCATTCGCGCCAGCGGCACGGCGGGATATCCGAACAGGCTGACGGCAAGCTCGGTATTGACCAGCCAGACCGCGTCCGCCTCGGCGCCGGTGAAGACCGGCGCGCGGCCGAAGCGGGCGCCGAATTCCTGGGCCAGCGTGCGCACCGCCGCCACCTCCGGGCCGCTGACGTTCAGGGGCTCGGGCGGCGTCGTGCAGTGCCGGAGCGCGCGCAGCGCCTGGCTGTTGGCGTCGCCCTGCCAGATCACGTTCACGTGCCCCATGGTCAGGTCGATGGCCTCGCCGGCGAAGACCTTGCCGGCGATGTCGTGCAGCACGCCATAGCGCAGGTCGATGGCATAGTTCAGCCGGATGATCCGCCCGGGCGTGCCATGCATCTGCGAGAAATACTGGAACATCCGCTCGCGGCCGACGCAGGAATTGGCGTATTCGCCGGGCGGCGCGGTCGGCGGCGTCGCCTCGGTGGCACCGCCCCGCAGCACCGGCACGAACGGATAGACGCAGCCCGTCGAGAAGGCGACGATGCGCGATGCCGTGAAGGTCTCGGCGACGATCCCCGGCACGGCCACGTTCATCGCCCAGGTCAGCGGCTCGTTACCGGTCGAGCCGAACTTGCGGCCGGCCATGAACACGACGTTCGCCGCCTTCGGCAGGTCGGCGACGGCGGCGCGGTCCAGCAGGTCGCAGCGGATCGTCTCGACGCCGTGGCTTTCGAGCCGGTCGCGCAGGCCCGCCTCGCTGAACCGGGCGACGCCGATCACCCGCCGGTCGGGCGACGCGCGCTTGGCGAGCCGCGCCAGCGTCGGCCCCATCTTGCCGCCGGCGCCCAGCACCATGATATCGCCGTCGACCGCCGAAAGATCGTCGATCAGCGCCGGGCTCGGCCGGGTCATGAACTCTTCCAGCGTCTCGACGTCGTCGAACCGGTCGGGCAGATCTGAAGGCGCCATACGCGTGCTCATTTGTTCAGGTGATGCAGGGCCAGGCCGGGCCGGGGCCAGGGCAGGCTGACCAGGCGCCCGCTGCCGGACAGCGTGACATAGGCCGTCGCCAGGTCCGGCCCGCCGAAACAGATATTGGTCGTGTAGGCATCCGGCAAGGCCATATGCTCGACCGCGCCGCCGTCGGGCGCCACGACGGTGATGCCGCCGTTCCAGATCGTCGCGACGCAGACATTGCCGGCCGCGTCCACCGCCATCGAGTCGAAGAGCTGATAGCCCGGCAGCCCGCAGACCAGTTCCGCCCCGTTCGGCGCCGGCCAGGGGCGCCGCGCGATCTCGCCGGGACCGGCGATGTCGAAGGCCCAGAGCCGGCCGGTGACGGTCTCGGCCACGTAGAGCCGGGAATCGTCGGGCGACAGCGCGATGCCGTTCGGCGTCACCATGGGATAGATCACCTGCTTGATCAGGCTGCCGTCGGCGCGGCCGTAATAGATCCCGCCCAGGTCCTGGTCCCGGTCGCGGCGCTTGCCGATGTCGGTGAACCAGAAACCGCCGTCACGGTCGAAGACGATGTCGTTCGGACCGCTCAGCCGGCCTTCCTCGGTGCCGGTGTAGAGCACCGTCACCGCGCCGGTGTCCAGATCGACCCGCTCGATGCGGCCGCCGTCATAGTCGTCGGCCTGCCGCACGGGGTGCAGCATGCCGTGCCGCTCGCGCCACTCGAAGCCGCCGTTGTTGCAGATATAACAGGCCCCGTCCGGGCCGATGGCGGCGCCGTTCGGGCCGCCGCCGGTCTCGGCGACCACCGTGACGGCGCCGTCCGGCGTTACCCGGCTGAGCGTGCCGCGCGCGATCTCGACCAGCAGGACCGACCCGTCCGCCATGGCGATCGGTCCTTCGGGAAACCGCAAACCGCCAGCGATGTCCTGGAATTCCGTCAATCGATGCGCTCCCGCCCCCCGGCCCCGCCGGCCGGCGGGGGAGAGACTAGCACATCCTCAAGACGATCCACCGCCGCGGTGGCGCGCTCGGGTCTGTTCCAAGAATAGCCTAGCCGGCCCGCGCCCCAACCCAGCCGCCCAACGACAGTATCCTATGAGTGG
>JANQKO010000333.1 GCA_028281075.1 Alphaproteobacteria bacterium
CCAGACCTGGCTTAGCCAGTCGGCCCAGGTAAGCTGCTCGATCGTCATGTTCACGCCGGCCTGGCGCGCCCATTCGGCGATGATCTGCGCGCTTTCCACATGGTAGGGGTAGTTGGTCGTGACCTTGAAGACGACGTTCAGCGTGCCTGGGGGATAGCCCGCCTCCGCAAGCAGCGCCCGCGCCTGCTCAATGTCCTGGGCCCGTTGCACAAGGTCGCCGTTGCGCGAGGCGTCGTTCGGGAAACTCGGCGTCGGCGTCGTCGTGCCTTGCCCCCAGAGCGCGCCCTGCATCAGCAGCTCCTTATCGATTATCAAGTCGAAGGCTTGCCGCACGCGCGGGTCCTGGAAGAGCTCCACGTCGTGGTTGAAGTTCACGAAGTCGAAGTTGAGCGGCGCCCAGGTGACGACCTGCAGGTCCGGATCGGCCTCGACCTCTGCGACGCGCTCTGCCGGGATGTCGTTGATGAAGTGCAGTTCACCGGTCCTGAGGCCGGTCAGACGCACGGTCGGCTCGGTGATTTCGCGGGCCAAAATGCCGTCGAGATAGGCCGGGCCATCCCAATAATCGTCGAAGCGCGCCAGCTCGACCTCGTTGCCGAATTCGCGCCGGACGAACTCGAACGCGCCCGCGCCGATCGGCGTCTCGCCCTGGATATCGCCCGAACCCGCCGGAATGATGACGCCCGCGCCGTTCTCGGCGACCCGCGCGAGGAAGGGCGCGTTGGGGCGCGACATGCGGATGACGACCGTCATGTCGTCCGGGGCCTCGATCGCCTCGACGTCGTTGAAGACCTCGAAGTTGACCGCGCCCGTCTCCGGGTCGCGCAGGCGTTCGAAGGAGTAGACGACATCCTCGGCCGTCATGGTCGAGCCGTCGTGGAACATCACGCCGTCGCGCAGGTGAAACGTATAGGTCAGGCCGTCGTCTGAAATCTCGAAGCTCTCGGCGAGCTGCGGCACGACCTCCATGTCCGAATTGATCGTGACGATGCTGTCATGGATGTTCTGCAGCACCCGGCTGGTCGACGCCGTGCCGGTCTGGTGCATGTCGAGATTCTGCGTCGTCTCAGAATGGCCCCAGACCAGCGTGCCGCCCGAGACCGGCTCCTGAGCTTGCAGAGCCGAGGGCCCAAAGCCGATCCAGAGCGCGGCGCTCGCGGCAATCGTGCTGACGAGAAAGTCCCTGCGTTTCATTGTTTTGTCCTCCTGATGGCCGGCAACTTGGCGCCGGCGGTTGCAGCGGTCGGAGCCCGTGAGCGATGGTCTCCGCAGCGGATTGCGACGCGCCTTGGGGGCGGCGGGACGCGATATCAGCGCGCAAATGTCGGGCGGCGGCCGGACACCCCAAGCGCGTTTTCGAGGGCCATACCAAGGTTCAGGATCGGCCCCTCGTCGAACAAACGACCCCAGAGCGAAATGCCCTGCGGAACGGTGAAGGTTTGGCCCTCATCCTCCTCCCCAAGGTTCAGCGTGCCGGAGCCGAGGCTCGACTTGCCGCGGGTTCCGACGTTGAGGAAGCCGGCGCGCAAGTGCAGGCACGGGTGGCCGGTGAAGTTGGAGGCGACGAGCATCGGCCCCGTCATGAAGGGGCCGACCAGCACGTCGATCTCGCCAAACAGCGCGTCGAGGGCCTTCATCACCCGCAGCCGCAGGCGGTCGAGCTGGATATGATCCACGGCCGACAGGAAGCGCGCCTTTCGGAACGTGTTGGGCCAGGCGCCGTCTTCCTGCCAGGTCAGCGTGTCGTCGGTGTTTTCCAGCGTCAGCTCCTCAAACGCGGCCGCAGCCTCGGCATAGAGAATGTTGAACAGCGCGCCGTAGGGCAAGTCGGGAAGGCCAACTTCAACCACTTCGACCCCGAGGTCACGGACGGCCTGCAGCGCCGCGTGGTCGACGTCGGTCGCCTCCTCGCCGAAAGCCTCGGGAAGATAGCCGACGCGCAAATGCTTCCAGTCCGCCGTAGCGTCGAAATGGAACGCTGCCGCGATGCACGACGGGTCGCCCAGGTCGGGCCCGTTCAGCGCGGCCAGCACCATCGCCGTGTCCTCGACGGAGCGGCAGATCGGGCCGACCTTGTCAAGCGTCCAGCACAGCGCCATGCCGCCGGTGCGCGGCACGCGGCCGAAGGTGGGTCGCAGCCCGGTCGTGCCGCAGCGCTGCGACGGCGAGGTGATCGAGCCGAGCGTCTCGGTCCCGATGCCGAAGGCGCAGAGCCCGGCGGCCGTGGCGGACGCGGACCCGGCCGAGGAGCCGCTGGACCCCTCATTGAGGTTCCAGGGGTTGCGGGTGACACCGCCATACCAGATGTCGTTGTAGGCGAGCGCGCCCACCGTGGTCTTGCCAAGCAGCACGGCGCCGGCGGCGCGCAGGCGCTCCACGATCACGGCATCCGTGTCCGGCACGCGGTCGCGGAAGGGTTCAGCGCCCCATCCCGTCACGACGCCCTTCGTGTCGAACAGGTCCTTCAAGCCGTAGGGAATACCGTGCAGGGGCCCGATCCAGACACCTGCCTGCAAGAGCGCGTCCGCCGCATCGGCTTCGGCCAGCGCCAGTTCAGGCGTCACCATGGCGAAGCATTCGAGATCCGGGTTCAGCGCCTCGATCCGGGCCAGGTAGATCTCGGTCAGCCGGCGGCTCGTGAGTTTACCCTGCCGCAGCCAGGACGAAAGAAGCGTGACCGGCGCGTAAGCGATGTCCTCATCGTCGTCGGGCACGTCCGCGGCGCCCGGTTCCGAGAAACGCAGCGGTCCGGCCGGCGCCGGCATCGCGAACGTCGGCAGGCGCGGATCGAAGCGCGTCGCCATCGGCTCGTCATTGCCGAGTTTGACCGCCCGGCGCATCCGGGCCGAATTGATCTGACCCTCGAGGTTTTCGAGCATCTGCTGCCGCTCCTGCGGCGTGTAGCTCACGCCCGCAAGGCGCTCGGCGCCCTCGATGTCGGCCAGAGAGAATGTGTCCGTCGTCATGTGCGCTGCCTGTCGAACCGTGCTGACACCATGCTTTCTGCGCAACAAACCGTTTGTCAACTATGATCTAAGTGTCAAAAATCATATGAGTGCTATGATTTTTGCAAAAGCCTAATTGTCGACCACGGGAATCGGAGTTTTGCCCAGTTTTGCGGCACCGCGTATGAGCACCCGCCCCGTGGACGGTGCCGCGTCGAAAGGATCCGTGTAGCGATGCAGCAAAGAGTCGCACGTGTTCGAGCCTATAATGTTGAGACCCCCGACCGCCTGCTCGACGCGGCGGAGAGGCTGTTCGCCAAGCGGAACTATCAGACCGTCACGCTGAAGGAGATTGCGGCCGAAGCGAACTCCAATGTCGGCCAGATCGCCTATCATTTCGGGAGGAAAGAGACGCTGGTCCGCGAGACCATCCATCGGCGGGCGGAGGAACTGAACCGCGAACGTATTGCGCTGCTGGAGCAGTATGAAGAACTGGTCGGGCCCGACAATGTCGAGGTCGAGCCCCTCGTGCGCGCGCTCATCCTTCCCTACTACAACAGGCTCGACGACGAGGACGGCCAGTGGCGCCACTTCGCCTCCTTCGTCGGCCGGTCGGTCTGGGACGGCACGCTGTCGGCCTATATGAGCGAGAGCTTCGACGACGTGGCGAAGCTCTACATCGCCACGTTCATGCGCGCGATACCCGGTCTGGAGCATGGCGACGCCGTGCGAGGCTTCCACTTCCT
>JANQKO010000369.1 GCA_028281075.1 Alphaproteobacteria bacterium
ATCCTCCCGGGCCGGCCCAGGGGGCGGCATGCTCCGAGCCGCGCCCTACCGGCGCCCCCCAGCATGGGGCGGAGGAACCTGGGCAATGGCCCCATGCTGAGGAGCCCGCGCCAGCGGGCGTCTCGAAGCATGGCGACGACGCTTATCGACGCCCCTTACCGCGCGTCGCGGAAAGCGTTGGTGATGGGGTAGCGGCGGTCGCGGCCGAAGTTGCGGCTGGTGACCTTGACGCCGGGTGGGGCCTGGCGGCGCTTGTATTCCGCCACGTAGAGCAGGTGCTCGATGCGCTTGACCGTATCAGCGTCATGGCCGCGGCCGACGATCGCCTCGAACGCCATCTCCTTCTCGACCAGGCATTCCAGGATGTCGTCGAGGGCGTCGTAGGGCGGCAGCGAATCCGCGTCCTTCTGGTCGGGCCGCAGCTCGGCCGACGGCGGCTTGGTGATGATGTTCTCGGGCACCACCCGGCCGTCGGGGCCGAGCGCGCCGGCCGGCTTGCGCTGGTTGCGCCAGGACGAGAGGTTGAACACCGTTGTCTTGTAGATGTCCTTCAGCACGGAATAGCCGCCGGCCATGTCGCCGTAGATCGTGGCGTAGCCGACCGACATCTCGGACTTGTTGCCGGTCGTCAGCAGCATGTGGCCGAACTTGTTGGAGACCGCCATCAGGGCCATGCCGCGGGCGCGCGACTGGATGTTCTCTTCGGTGATGTCGGCATCCCTGCCCTTGAACACATCAGCCAGCATGGCGTCGAAGGCGTCGACCGCCGGCGCGATCGAGACCGTGTCGAGCCGGGCGCCGAGCAGCCCGGCCGCTTCCGCCGCGTCGTCCAGGCTCGACCGGCTGGTGTACTTCGACGGCATCATCACACACCAGACCCGCTCGGGCCCGAGCGCGTCGACGGCGACGGCGGCGCTGAGCGCGGAATCGATGCCGCCCGACATGCCGAGCACGACACCGGGAAAACGGTTCTTGTTCACATAGTCGCGCAGGCCCAGCACCATCGCCTGGTAGATCGCCTCCAGGCCGCTGGTCGGCTCGGTCCGCTCGGCGGCCTCGCACCGCCAGCCGTCGCCGTCACGGCGCCAGACGGTGAGCCGCACCGCCTCTTCGAACATCGGCAGGTGCGCCGCCAGGCCGTGGTCGGTGTTCAGCACGAACGAGCCGCCGTCGAAGACCAGCTCGTCCTGGCCGCCGACCTGGTTCAGGTAGATGAACGGCAGGCCGGTCTCGTTGATCCGGGCCACGGTCAGGTTCAGGCGCTGGTCGGTCTTGTCGGCCTCGAACGGCGAGCCGTTGGGCACGACGATGATCTCGGCCCCGGTCTCGGCCAGGCATTCCGCCACATCGGGCGTCCAGATGTCCTCGCAGATCGGCACGCCCAGGCGGACGCCGCGGAAATTCACCGGCCCCGGCAGCGGGCCGGCCGCGAACACCCGCTTCTCGTCGAAGACGCCATAGTTCGGCAGGTCGTTCTTCAGCCGCACGGCGGCGACTTCGCCGGCGTCGAGCAGGACGACGGCGTTATGAAGCCTGCCGTCGTCGCGCCATGGGGTGCCGACCAGCATGGCCGGCCCGCCGTCGGCGGTCTCACCCGCCAGCGCCTTCACCGCCGCCTCGGCGTCGTCCTGGAAGGCCGGCTTCAGCACCAGGTCCTCCGGCGGATAGCCGATCAGCATCAGCTCGGAATAGACCACCAGGTCGGCGCCCAGCGTCGCGGCCTCGGCCCGCGCCGCGCGGATCTTGGCCGCGTTGCCCTCGATATCGCCGACCGTCGGGTTGAGCTGCGCCAGCGCTATGGCCAATCGATCCGTCATCTACTCCGTCACCTCGCGGAACCGCGCCGACATCATGGACAACGGCCATGGAAACGTCCATATGCCCCATGCGGACGCCGGACGAAGAATGCTAACCTGCCGTCCGGTCACCGGGAAGACGTCCGCGTCGGGCATTTAGCGCATGGAGGGAAAGGGCCGCAATGGCTGAGATCAACACCCGCATCCTGTTCAAGAGCCGCCCGAGCGGCTGGGTCACGCCGGAGAATTTCGAGGCCGTCACGGCCGACGTGCCGGCGCCCGGTCCCGACGACGTGCTGGTCCGCAACATCTACATGTCGCTTGATCCCTATATGCGCGGCCGCATGAACGCCGGGAAGTCCTATATCAGCGGCTTCGAGCTGGGCGAGGTGATGCGGGCCGGCGTCGTCGGCCAGGTCGCGGCCTCGAACAACGCCAACTTCGCCGAGGGCGATTTCGTCAACGGCATGCTGGGCTGGGAGAATTACAGCCTGGTGCCGGGCGGCAACGGCCTGACCAAGGTCGACCCGTCGCTGGCACCGCTGTCCTACTATCTGGGCGTGCTGGGCATGCCGGGCATGACCGCCTATGTCGGCCTGCTGGACATCGGCGAGCCGAAGGAAGGCGACACGGTCTATATCTCCGCCGCCTCGGGCGCGGTCGGCCAGATCGTCGGGCAGATCGCCAGGATCAAGGGCTGCCGCGTGACCGGCAGCGCCGGCTCGGACGCCAAGGTGGCCTATATCCGCGACGAGCTGGGCTTCGACGCCGCCTTCAACTACCGCGCGGTCGAGTCGCTGGACGCCGGCCTGCGCGAGGCCTGCCCCGACGGCATCGACGTCTATTTCGAGAATGTCGGCGGCGAGATGCTGGACGCCGTGCTGAACCGGATCAATCCGTTCGCCCGCATCGTCGCCTGCGGCATGATCTCGCAGTACAACAAGGAACGGCCCGACGGCGTGCACAACCTGATGTCGCTGGTCCGCTGCAAGGCCAAGATCCACGGCTTCATCGTCAGCGACCATTGGGACCGCCTGCCGGCCTTCACGCGGGACATGGGCGGCTGGCTGAAGGAGGGCCGCGTCAAGTACCGCGAGGACATCGCCCAGGGCCTGGAGAACGCGCCCGCCACCTTCATCGGCATGCTGAAGGGCGAGAATTTCGGCAAGCAGGTGGTGCAGATCACGGACGATCCGACGCGGTGAGGTAGTCCGAGAACCCTCACCCTCCCACGAGCTGCCGCTCGCGGGCCCCTCCGTTGGACGTATACGTCCAACCCCGCATGCGGGAGAGGGGCCGACAAACCACAGCGCTAGCGGCTCCCTCTCCCGCACGCGGGAGAGGGTTGGGGTGAGGGCCGGCTGAGGTCGCGGTGAGGGCTACAGCCGTCCCAGCCGCTCCAGGATCAGGCCGAAGAAGCCGTCGGCGTCGATGCGGTTCATGACCCGGCAGTTGGCCGGCCGGTCGGTGACGTCCCACCAGTCGACCACCGTCATGCCCATGGTCAGCTCCGAGCCGGTCTCGACCACGACGTTGCAGTCCTTGCCCTGGAACAGCTCGGGCCGCAGCAGGTAGGCGATGACGCAAGGGTCGTGCAGCGGGCCGCCGGCCTCGCCGTACTTCTCCATGTCGAAGCGCTCGTAGAACGACATCATGGCGGCCGCCGCCTTGCCGACCGGGGTGCCGAGGCGGTCGATCCGCTCGATCCAGTCGTGCCGCATCAGCGCCCTGTGGGTGACGTCGAGCGGCATCATGGTCAGCTTGACACCGCTGTCGATGACCACGTGCGCGGCATGCGGATCGACATAGATGTTGAACTCGGCCGTGGGCGTGGTGTTACCGCCCTCGAAGAAGCCGCCGCCCATCAGCACGATCTCGCGGATCTTCGGCAGGATACGCGGCTCGCGCACGATCGCCGTGGCGATGTTGGTCAACGGCCCGATCGGGCACAGCGTGATTTCGCCGTCGGGCGCCGCCATCAGGGTCTCGACCAGCCAGTCGACGGCGTGCCGGTCCCGCAGCGGCATGGTCGGCGCCGGCAGGTCGGGCCCGTCGAGGCCGGTGCGGCCGTGCACGTTCTCCGCCGTCACCAGCGGCCGCAGCATGGGCCGGGCGCAGCCGGCGAAGACATTCGTTTCGGCGCGGCCGGCGAGCTCGCAGACCTTGCGCGCGTTCTGCTCGGTCAGGGCCAGCGGCACGTTGCCGGCGACGGCCGTGATACCGAGCACGTCCAGCTCCGGCGAGGCCAGCGCCAGCAGAATGGCGATGGCGTCGTCCTGTCCGGGGTCGGTATCGATGATGATGGGCCGCGGGGCCATGCCGGTTCCCCCTGTTCCGCGTCGTTTTCGTTCGCTAACATCGTCGGCCTTGAGCGTCAACGGCTGTCGGCGTCATGTACAGAGACGGTGAGACATCGGGATCGGCCGGCGTCGGCCACAATATGGGGCCGCCACTGGTGCCGCGCTGGCAACTGCATTGCTGGACCAAGGCCCACAAGCAAGCCTGGAAGACCCCGCCGATCGAGATCGTCCGCCTGCGCATGCGGCGGGCCAAGGCTTTGGGCATCAGCTACCGCGAGCTGACGTCGATCCTTCTCGACACGGGCCGATATCCGCCGGAAAGGATGGACGATGCGGAATAGCAACCGGCAATGGCGGCTGAAGCGTTTTCCCGAGGGCATGCCCGTCGAGGACGACTGGGAGCTGGTCGAGAGCCCGGTGCCGACGCCGGGCGACGGCGAGATCCTGGTGCGCAGCCTCTATCTCTCCGTCGACCCCTACATGCGCGGCCGGATCAGCCCGGCCAGGAATTATGCCCAGGGCGTCGGCCCGGGCGAGGTGATGACCGGTGGCGGGGTCGGCGAGGTCATCCGCTCCAACCATCCCGATTTCAAGGCGGGCGACATCGTCGAGAGCTTCCAGTTCGGCTGGCAGGACTTCCCGATCCTGAAAGCCGACGGCACGCGGAAAGTGGACCCGGCGCTGGCTCCGATCCAGAGCGCGCTCGGCTATCTCGGCCTGCCGGGGCTGACGGCCTATTTCGCGCTGCTGCATCAGGCGCAAATCCAGTCCGGGGAGACGGTGCTGATCTCGGCCGCGTCCGGCGCCGTCGGCCAGGTCGCGGGCCAGATCGCCAGGCTGAAGGGCTGCCGGCCCGTCGCCGTCGCCAGCTCGGCCGAGAAGCTCGCCTGGTGCCGCGAGCTCGGCTACGACGCGGGCATCAACCACCGGACGTCGGACGATCTGGCCGCCGGCATCGCGGCGGCCTGCCCCGACGGCATCGACGTTTTTTTCGACAACACGGCCGGCCCGATCCACGACGCCGCCATGCAGAACCTGGCGGTGAAGGCGCGGGTGATCGTCTGCGGCACCATCGCGCTCGCCGACAAGTTCGGCCAGCCCGACATCGGACCGCGGTTCCTGCGGCAGATCATGGTCGCCCGCGCCCGCGTCGAGGGCTTTCTGCTGTTCGATTATCAGGCGCATTACGAAACGGCGCGGCGGGAACTGGCCACCTGGTACCGCGACGGCAAGCTGAAGCACCGCGAGGACATCGCCGACGGGCTGGAACGGACGCCGGCGGCGTTCCTGCGCCTGCTGCACGGCGAGAATTTCGGCAAGCAACTGGTGAAGGTCGACAGCCTCTGAGCCGCCGCCGACGGCTGCCGGCCGGCGTTAGCCGCCGTTCAGCTTCTGCAGCAGGAACTCGCGGCCGACCTTGACGCTGGGCTTGCCGTTATAGGCGACGACGTCCGCCGTGGCGTAGGTCTCGCGCCAGTTCTCGGGCAGGTACGAGCCGGTGCCGACCACGTCGATCGGCGCCTTCACGCTGCCCATGACCCTGCACTTGGCGGCATTGAAGCCGGAGCTGGCGACGATCCTGACCGACGTGAACCCGGCCTCGTCCAGCGACTCGCGCAGCCAGTAGATGCCGGCCGCCGAGACGCCGGTGCCGACCAGCCAGCGCAACTCGTCCTCGGTGCGGTACTGCCGGATCGCCTTCGGCATGTGCCGTTCGAGCACGGCATAGGAATTCGCCGGATCGAGCCCCTCGACGAACCGGCCGCCGTGGGTGTCCAGCCGGATCGACAGCCGCCCCGAACCGGCGATCTCCGGGAAGCGGCGGCAGACCGCCAGCGCGTCGGTGATCTCCTGACCGTAATAGTCGACCAGCACGGTCATCGGCTCGTCCGGGAAGGTCTCGGCATACATCTCGGCCGCCCTGAGCGTCGAGCCGGCATAGCCGATCAGCGCGTGCGGCATGGTGCCCATGCCGCCGCGGTTGCCGAAATAATGCGCGGTAAAATCCGACGCGTTGCCGATAAAGCCCCTGGCATTGTTCTCGCGCGCCGCCGCGGCGCCGCCAACGCTGGCGGCATAGGCCATCATCTCGGCCATCTCGGTACCGGCGCAATGGCGCGCGTCCATGGCCAGGAAGGCCGAGTCCGGCAGGGCGCTGCACATGGCAAAGGCGTTGTAGGCGGCAACGCAAGGCGGTCCCAGCTTCTGCAGATACTGGGTTTCCAGATCGACCAGATGCTCGAACGAGCCGGTGATGTAGAGCAGCGGCTCGCCGGCGCCAACCCAGTCACCCTCGGCGAAGCAGAGCTTGATGTCGAATTCGATGTCGCGGCTGGCGGCCACACTGCCAAGCCAGTCCAGCATCAGCCGCGGCGTGAAGATGACCGGGCGCCGCATGAACACGGCATAGGTGACCGTGACGTCGCCGAAGCGATGCACGGTCTGCTTGGTGCGCTTGAAATAGTGGTCGACCTGACGGGCGATATCCGTCTCGAGATCCATGACGGACTCTCCCGCGACGCTGGCCGAGACCGACGGCCTACTCAGCGGCGCCGGCCACCTTGAGCGGCGGCTCCGCGACCCGGCGCTGCTTCAGCATCTCGGCGATCAGGAACGACAGTTCCAGGCTCTGGCTGGCGTTGAGCCGGGGATCGCAATGCGTGTGATAGCGGGTGCCCAGCCGGCTCTCGTCGATGAGCTGCGCGCCGCCGATGCACTCGGTCACGTCCTTGCCCGTCATCTCGACATGGATGCCGCCGGCATAGGTGCCCTCGCCCTGGTGCACGGCGAAGAAGCCCCGAACCTCGGCCAGGATGCGGTCGAACGGCCGGGTCTTGTAGCCGTTGCCGCTCTTCAGCGTGTTGCCGTGCATCGGATCGCAGGACCAGACCACCTTGCGGCCCTCGGCGGCCACCTTCCGCACCAGCGGCGGCAGGTGCTCCAGCACCTTGTCGGCGCCCATGCGGCAGATCAGCGTCAGGCGGCCCGGCTCGTTCCCCGGGTTCAGCCGGTCGATCAGCCGGATCAGCTCGTCCGGCGCCAGCGACGGCCCGCATTTCATGCCGATGGGGTTGTCGACGCCGCGGGCGAACTCGACATGCGCGCCGTCGAGCTGGCGGGTGCGGTCGCCGATCCAGATCATGTGCGCCGAGGTGGCGAACCAGCCGCCGTTCTGCGTGATCGTGTCCTGGCGCGCCAGCGCCTCCTCGAACGGCAGGTGCAGCGCCTCGTGGCTGGTGTAGAAGTCGGTGTGGCGGACCTCCTGGACGGCGTCGCCGGTGATGCCGCAGGCCTCCATGAACTTCAGCGCGTCGGCGATCCGCTCGGCCGTCTCGCGATAGCGCGCCGCGGCCTCGGTCCCCTCGACGAAGCTCAGGTTCCAGCGCTGCACCGCGTGCAGGTCGGCATAGCCGCCCTGGGCGAAGGCGCGCAGCAGGTTCAGCGTCGCCGCCGCCTGGCTGTAGGCCTGCAGCAGGCGGGCCGGGTCCGGCACCCGCGCCGCCGGCTCGAAGTCGATGCCGTTGATGATGTCGCCGCGATAGCTCGGCAGCTCGACATCGCCCTGGGCCTCGGTCGGGGCCGAGCGCGGCTTGGCGAACTGGCCGGCCATGCGGCCGACCTTGATCACCGGCACCGAGGCGCCGTAGGTCAGCACAACCGACATCTGCATCAGCACGCGGAAAGTGTCGCGGATGTTGTCGGGATGGAACTCGGCGAAGCTCTCGGCGCAGTCGCCGCCCTGGAGCAGGAAGGCCCGCCCCTCGCAGACGTCGGCCAGCTTGCGGCGCATGGCCATCGCCTCGCCGGCGAATACCGGCGGCGGAAAGGTCCGCAGCTTGTCGATAACGGCGTCGAGCGCCGCCGCGTCGGGGTATTCGGGTTGCTGTTGCGCCGGCAGGCCGCGCCAGCCGCCGGGTTGCCAGTTGCTTGCCATTGGTTTCGCCTTCGCCCCGATCCGGGCGATCATATTGTTACACCAGCGTTATATACGCATTAACGCGCGCCGATGCCAAGCGGCGCGCGTCTGGCTCCGGCCGCTACTCGGCGGCCTCGGCGTGCGGTGGCTCGACCTTGCCGCGCATGGTGACGAACTCCTCGCCCGCCGTCGGATGGATGCCAACCGTGGCGTCGAACTGGG
>JANQKO010000386.1 GCA_028281075.1 Alphaproteobacteria bacterium
AGCGCCGCCAGCACCAGCAGGAAGAGCGCGTCTGCCTCCATGTCGAAGCGGGCGCCGAAGCGCGTCGCCTCCCCGTAGTGGCGGGCCAGCCAGCCGGCGAGGCCGCCGGCCGTGCGCGCCAGGACCTCGCGGGCGAGGCAGATCGAGCGCACGTCCAGCCGCTCGTGGATGCCGCCATGGGCCCGCGGGATGACATAGCCGAGCCAGCCGCCGTCGCCGAGGCGCCGGACCATCTCGCGGCAGGTCGCGTCGGCGTCCGGCCCGTGTTCCAGCGGCGCCAGGTTGTCGCGCGCCCAGGTTTCGAGCTCCGCGTGCAGGGCCCGGTGGCCGTCGTCGAAGAACGGCCAGTCGAGAAAGGATCTATCCGCCATCAGTCACCCGTTTCCATCGCGGCCGGGCCGGCCGAGGATTTCAGCCGCGCCAGCAGGTCGTAGAGCTCGGCCATCTCGCGGCGCGACAGGCCGGCCAGCATCTCGTCGATCCAGGCCTCGTGCGCCGGCGTCATGGCGTCGAAGGCCTGCTTGCCCTTGTCGGTCAGCCGGACATGCACGCTGCGCCGGTCGCCGGGCTTGGCGGCGCGGGTCACCAGGCCTTCGGCCACCAGGCGGTCGATCAGCCCGGTGATGTTGCCGTTCGAGACCATCAGCCGCCCCGACAGCTCGCCCATGGTCAGGCCGTCGGCGGCGCGGTCGAGCTGGGCCAGGACGTCGAAGCGCGGCAACGTGATCTCGAAATCGCGCCGCAGCCGGCCGCGCACCGCGCGCTCGATCAGGGTGGCGCAGGTGAGCAGCCGCAGCCAGACGCGCAGCTCCAGCTTGTCGCCGCGCTGGACGCCGGCTTCCTTGTCCGGCGCGCCGTTCGCGTGCCGTGGCGTGGGATCGTCCATGGCCGGCGGCGCCTACATCACCTCGCCGCCGGCGACGGCGATGGCCTGGCCGGTGACGGCGGCCGAGCCCGGCAGGCAGAGCCAGCCGACGGCCCGCGCCACCTCGTCCGGCTGTACTAGGCGGCCTTGCGGGTTCTTGCGCGCCAGCAGCTTGCGGGCCTCGGCTTCCGAGCGGCCGGCGGCGACCAGGTTGTCGATCGCGCCCTGCGCCATGTCGGTCTCGGTATAGCCCGGACAGACCGCGTTCACGGTGATGCCGGCGCGGGCCAGCTCCAGCGCCAGCGCCCGGGTCAGCCCGACCACCGCGTGCTTGGAGGCGACATAGGCCGCGACCTGGGGATAGGCCGTCAGGCCGGCGGTCGAGGCGATGTTGACGACACGGCCCCAGCCGGCCGCCCGCATGCCGGCCAGGACGGCGTGCGTGCACAGGAACACGCCCTCGACATTGACGCCGAAGGCATGCCGCCAGATCTCCAGGTCCAGGTCCTCGAACGGGCCGGCCGGCGCCACGCCGGCATTGTTGATCAGGATCGTCGGCGGCCCTAGCTTCCCAGCCGCGAAGGCGACGCTGTCCCTGACCGCCGTCTCGACCGAGATGTCCATCGGGCAGATCGCCACCCGGACCCGGTAACGGTCGTTGATCTCGGTGGCGGTGATGTCGAGATGCGATTCCGAGCGGCCGGTCAGCGTCAGGTCCGCGCCGAGCCGGGCCAGCTCGACGGCGACCGCCGCGCCGATCCCCCGGCCGCCGCCGGTGATCAGCGCGTGCCGGCCGGCGAGGGGGAGGGCGTCGTCGGCGGCGCTGTCGGCTTGGTCGGGCATGGGCGTTCCGTGGCTGGGATATTTCAGACTGTGAAGTTTTAAACTTAAAATATCCGTGGAGGCCGGACAAGCGTGAAGCGGTGGGCCGTCCTGACTGTCGTCGTCGCCCATGTTCGATTCAGAGGTGGATCCTGGCCTTCGCCAGGATGACGGTGTTGTTTGACGGCGATCTGGGTGAACAACCACGACGGCAGTATGGCTCGTCGGACAGCAAAATTATTGGGACAGTCCCTGTTAATCCATCATCCGTCATCCTGGCGAAGGCCAGGATCCACACCGAGGTGGCGGATCGTTCGAGGGTCTGCAGGACTACCGCGCGATCTCGTCAAACAGGTCACGCCATGCCGGGTTCATGTCGTCGATCCGTTTGACCTTCCAGGCACGCCGCCAGAACTTCATGGCCTTTTCCCGTGCGATCGCGGTTGCGATATCGGCATGAGCCTCGAAATAGACGAGCCCCTTCAGGCCGTAGCGTTTCGTGAAACCCGAAGCGGCGCCCGTTCGGTGCTCGTATACGCGTTTCACGAGATCAGACGTCACGCCGATATATAGCGTGCCATTCGGGCGGTTCGTCATGATGTAGACATAACCCGGTCTCGCCATGCCAGATCTTATGACGGTCGTCGTCCGGGATTAACTCTGCCGAGGCCGGTCACGGCTCAAGCCGGCGGCCGGGAGACGACGAAGGACTCGTCGAGGAACCAGAGGCCGTCGTGCTCCAGCAAGACCTCCTGCGTCACGTCGAGATAGCGGCCGTCGGCCAGCGCCCCGGCGAGCTGGCCGTCGTCGATCTGGGCGACGTAAATCGCCGCGTTCCAGGCCGCCAGCAGCGTCGAGGTGCCGATGCTGCTGCCGATCTCGTTCGGCAGCGCGTGCAGGTGGTACTTGAACAGGGCGTGCGCGTCGTGATCGCCGCCGAAATCGAGGTCGGGGATCTCGTCCTTCAGCCTGTCACGGAGCGCCGTGATCAGCATCCGCGCCGGCGTGCGGAACGGCCGCTCGTCCGGCCAGATCCGGTTGATGATCTCCATGCCGGGATCGCGGCCGGTGCTCTGCACCACGACCATGCGGCCGCCCGGACCGAGCGCCCGCGACAGCGGCGCCAGCACGTTGCGGACCTTGATTTCGGCCGGCAGGCGGGCGCGGTAGGGCTGCGAGGCGATCACCAGGTCGTAGTCGGCCGCGATGCCGCCGGGCGCCGGCAGGATGCGGTCCAGCACGAAGCGCTGGTCCGACCGGTAGAGCACCAGCACGGCCGGCTTGCGGTAGAGCGGGTTGCCGGTCTTCTCGCTGGTGCGGGTCTGCCAGCCGGCGCCGAGCTGGGGCTGCAGCGCCTTGATCTGGGCGTCGAACTCGTGCGCCGTGCTGCCCTGCAGCGGGATCGGCCACCATGCCAACTGATCGGCGGCGTCCGGCTTGTTCGGCCGCAGCCAGGGTGCCTCGGAATAGTACATGTTGGTCACGACCAGCACGGTCTGCGGATGTTCGTGGAAGCGGTCGGCCATCTTCTCCAGGCTCAGCCGCACGTCCTCCATGCTGATTTCCTTGCAAACCACGAAAAACGGCACGGTCGGAAACCGGCAGTGCATGTCGCGCATCACCCGCGTCAGCACCGTGGCGTCGCCCATGCCGGCGTCGAACAATCTCAGTGCCGGCGGCTTCGGCGCCAGCCGCAGCAGCTCGCGGCCGACCCGTTCGGAGACCGCCCACTTCTCGCTGCAGGTGGTAACGAACAGCAGGTACTTTTCCCGGTTGTCGAAGAACCGGAAGGCCTGTCGGTTGTCGGTCCGATCCCGTGCCATCACTCACCCGTCACGCCGCGCGCGGGGCCATCCGGACTTGAAACCGCGATCGCCGCCGGCCACATGCCGAGTATGATCCGATTCGACGCCCGCCGCCGCACGCTCATTGCCGGCACGATCGGCTCGTTTGCGACGCTGGCGGCCACGGGGGCGGCCACGGGCACGGCCATCGCGGCGGCGCTGCCGGCGACGCCGCGGCAGACGGCGGGGCCGTTCTATCCCGACGTCCCGCCGCTGGACCGCGACAACGACCTGGTCCGCGTCCAGGGCCGCGCCGCGCGCGCCGCCGGCGCGGTCACGCACGTCTTCGGCCGGGTGCGCGATACCGCCGGCCGGCCGCTGCCCGGCGCCCGGGTCGAGATCTGGCAGTGCGACGCCAACGGCCGCTACATCCATACGTCGGACGCCCGCCGCGGCGGCCGCGACGAGAATTTCCAGGGCCATGGCGAGACCGTCACCACGGCTGACGGCGGCTATCGCTTCCGCACGATCAGGCCGGTGCCGTACGGCAGCCGCACGCCGCACATCCACTTCGCCATTCACGGCCCCGGCTTCGGCCGGCTGGTGACGCAGATGTACATCGCCGGCGAACCGCGCAACGACCGCGATTTCCTCTACCGCCGCATCGGCGGCCCCGAACGCCGGCGGCTGCTGACCGTCGACCTGCGGCCGCGGCCGGACCTTGAAGCGGCGGCGCTCGGCGGCCGCTTCGATATCGTGCTGGGTTAGCTGATCAAACTTCCGCGGGTGGCCAGGAATTCGTCGACGGCATTGACCAGCGCGTCGAACGCGGGCTCGCCCATGGGCAGCGACAGCACGAACATGCCGCGGCGCGCGGCATAGACGCCGTGGCTCAAGAGGTCGAGGTGCAGCAGCGGTCGCAGCTCGTTGCGGCCGGCCAGCACGTCGTCGAAGTCGTTGATGTCGCCGTCATGGAAATGCACCGCCAGCATCGAGCCCATGCCGGTGAACCGCACCGGCAGGCCGCGGTCCTGGCACAGCGTGTTCAGCCGCTCGCGCAGACGGTCGCCCTGGGCGTTGAACGGCGCCACGGCGTCGGCCGGATAGGCCTCGGTCAGGCCGGCATGGCCGGCGCTCATGGTCAGCACGTTGTTGTTGAAGGTGCCGGCATGCGGAATGGCGTCCGGCCGCCGCGGGTCGTAGCGGTCGATGATGTCGGCCCGGCCGCCGAAGGCGCCGAAGCTGAGCCCGCCGCCGATATACTTGCCGAGCGTGGTCAGGTCCGGCAGCACGCCGTGCCGGCCCTGTAGGCCGCCCGGATCGAGCCGCGAGGTCATCACCTCGTCGAAGATCAGCAGCGTCCCGGCCTTATCGGTCTCCTCGCGCAGCATGGCTAGGAACGCGCGGCTCGCCGGCACGCAGCCGGCGCTGCCCAGCATCGGTTCCAGGATCACGCAGGCAAGGTCGTCGGCATGGGCCCGGATCAGGTCGCGGCAGCCGTCAAGGTCGTTATAGCGGCCGGTGAGGTAGGGAAAGGGCGCATTGATCGGCATGTCGGGCATGGCGAAATAGAGCAGCCCGCCGTGATAGCCGCCGTTCATCACCATCACCTTCGAACGGCCGGTGACGGCGCGGGCCGTCGACACGGCCATCAGGTTCGCCTCGGTGCCGGAATTGGTGAAGCGCAGCCGCTCGATCGAGGGGATGCGGTCGCGGACGGCCGCCGCCAGCCGCGCTTCGGCCATGGTGTGGCCGCCGAGCACGATGCCGGAATCGAGCGCCGTGCGCAGCGCCGCCATGATCACCGGGTTCGAGTGGCCGTAGAGCCCGGCCGTGTACTCGCCCAGAAAGTCGACATAGTCGTGGCCGTCGGCGTCGCGCACGCGGCAGCCCTCGCCCTTGGCGAGCGTCAGCGGAAACGGCGGGTAGAACAGCACGGTGCGCGTATTGCCGCCGGGCATGGCGGCGCAGGCGGCGTCGTACTGGGCCTGGCTTTTCGGGTTGGCGGCGACATAGGCCGCCTCGGCGTCGGCGATGGCGGCGTCGAGGTCGGCGTTGCGCGTGGGCGTCGTCGTCATCGTCGTTCCCACGCCTCAGGCGAACGACTTGAAGGTGATGATGGTGAAGGTGTCCTTCACGCCGGCGATGAGCTGGATCTTCTCGTTGATGAAGCGGCCGATATCCATGTCGTCGTCGAGATAGCACTTCATCATCAGGTCGTACTGGCCCGAGATGGAATAGACCTCGGAGACCTGCTCGACATTCTCGACCGCGTCGCTGGCGACGTCGTAGGTCCTGCCCAACTCGCACTTCACCATGGCGAAGATCGTTTGCATCGCGCCTACCCCTATGAAGCTCGGAGCGGGACCGGTCGGATGCCGGTCCCGGAAACCGGTTACGGCCGGCGAACCGGACGCAGGAGGAAGGCTGGCACGTGATCACCCAGGCCGACAACCGGTTTATCGTCCTGGCGGTCGCCGTCCTT
This sequence comes from Alphaproteobacteria bacterium, assembly GCA_028281075.1. Lineage (GTDB taxonomy): Bacteria > Pseudomonadota > Alphaproteobacteria > JANQKO01. The sequence continues at coordinate 5,957 of JANQKO010000386.1, forward strand.
GCGGCGGCCGTTGCGGGCGGCCTTTTCGGGGCGTGGCTTGCGGCGGGCCTTGGGCTGCGCC
>JANQKO010000389.1 GCA_028281075.1 Alphaproteobacteria bacterium
CGCCTTCAAGTGTCGTAGCCGCGTTCGCCAAGGTCGGTTTCCATCAACGCGCTCATGCGCCGGTTGCTCTCTTTATAGCGGTCGCCGACATGGTCGCGCACCCGCCGGGCCAGCCGTGCGTCGGCCGGCCGGCTCCAGGCCCGCGGCAGATAGCGGTCGGCGAACTCGAACCAAGCCGCCGACCGCGTCGCCAGGCCGGGCAGGCACAGCGTGCTGTAGCCGTTCGCGGCGTCGCGCGCAATGAACGGATTGAGCCGCCGCTTGACGCCGACCGACAGGCCGCTCAGCGACCGGTTGACGGGCCGCGCGCGCGACAGGTCAGGGTCCGGCCGGCCGCCGGCGAAGCCGGCGATGCGCGCGACGCTGCCGGCGGCGTCCGCGATCAGGTCCTCGAAGGCGATGACCAGCACGCGGTCCCGGCCCAGCAGGTCGACGTAATGGCGCGCCAGCCTGTCATAGGCGAAATGGCCGAAGTCGAAATGCGGGCCGCGCATGCGGCCGCGCGCCGGCGGATGCAACCAGTCCTGCAGCGGCAGGTCGCCACCGGCCCGGACATAGACCTTGTAGCAGGACAGGATGATGCCGCGCTGCTCGCGGATGACGATCAGCAGCCGGCCGTCGGGAAACACGGCGGCCAGGCGCGCGGCGATTTCCTTGCTGTCGTAGCCGCCGCTGTCGGGATAGCCGGACAGGCGTTCGGCGCTGATCACCGGCACCAGCCCGCGTGCCGCCGCCGCGTCCAGGCCCGGCGCGAACGCCGCCGCCGCCCGGGCCGGCTCGAAGGCCAGCGGATGCGGGGCGACCAGGCTGTCGCGGACGATGGTGTCGCGCGGGAACGGCGACAGGTAGCCGGCGGCCTCGCTGGCGAACAGGTAGCGCTGCAGCCACGTCGAGCCGGTGCGATGGTAGCCAATGTGGATCAGCGGCGGCGACATAGGGCCGCTCGTTTATCAAACGCCTCCGGGGATGTCCATGACGCGCGCCGCCGGTGGCGGTCGGCGTCAGGCCGACGCCAGCGGCCTCGCGGCCGCGGAACCGGCGGGGCCGCCGGCGCGCGCGGCGGGGGCGGTGATGCCGGCGCGGCGCCCCGCCGGATAGCCCAGCCGCATGTTCAGCCGGCCGGCCCGGCGCTCGAACAGCGCCAGGATATCGTCCGGCATTTCGTCGGCCCAGCGCAGGTCGAGATGGGGCGCGCCGTCGCCGGCCAGCCGGAAGCCGGGCGTGCCGCCGATATGGTGCCGGTCGCCGGCCGGGCCATCGCCGCCGGCCGGCCCGGGGCGGTGGTCCGCCAGCAACGCGTCCAGGGTCCGCGCCGGCGCGTCGCAGATGGCCTCGTAATGGACGATCGCCGTGCGGGACTGGCGCCGGCGGTGATTCAGCGCCAACTGCATGCGGGTGATGCGCGCCCAATGGTCGATGGCCGTCGTCGGATCGATGCCGGTGCGCCTGATCTTCGACCAGACCACGGCGCGGCCGTCGCGGATCAGCAGGACCGGCCGCACGTCGAGGCCGGACAACTGGTCGAGATAGAGGAAATGGCCGGGATCCTTCGAGGCGTCGATCAGCGTCGCCGCGCCGGTCCGTTCGGCGGCCGCCCGGTACAGCCGGGCAATGTCGGCGGTCACGCGGTGGCCATGCGGCAGCAGCAGCCGCGACGTCGAGCGCATGCCGGTGACATGGCCGGCGAAGGCGGCGGCTTCGCCCAGCAGCTTGGCCAGCCGCCATGTGGGCGGCCGCGTGCGCGGGTGGCGGTCGGCAAGGCCGGCCCGCGCCATGACGTCGGACCAGAAGCCGCAGGCCCGGATCGGCGCGCCGCAGGCGCAGTCCCGGTTCTCGGCCCAGAACAGCTCCAGGCGGCGCAGCTCGCCCAGGCCGACGACCCCCGGCCGGCGGCTCAGCAAGGCCTGCAGCAGCGTCGATCCGCTGCGGCTGTCGCCGATGATGCAAAGGACCTGCACGGACCGGGCGCCCCCCTGGCTTCGAAGGCCCGAGCCTAGCGGCGCGGTTTGACGCGACGGCGGCAGACGGATGTCCGTTCGATGACAGGGGCATGCCCGGGGCCGCGGCCGGCCGGCTTGACCGCATTCCGGATGGCCTGTAATACCGCCGCGCGGGATTGGGCGCGTGCGCCGGTTCCCATGGCAGACCACACATGACCACTGATTTGGACGTTACCTCCACGGCCTTCCGTCTGCGCCGGAAATTCGCGGAAGTCGCCGCCGCGCCCGCCGTGACCCGGCTGGCCCGGTCCGGCCGTGCCGCGGCCGTGGCCAGGGTCGTGGCCTCGCAGTGCGTGCGCCTGAAGCGGCCGGCGCCGGGCGTGCCAGGGCCGCTGACGGCGCTGTTCCTGCCGAAGCCGGGCTTTACCGAGGATATCCTGGCCAGCATCGGGCGTGACGACCGGTTCGGCGTGATCGCGCTCGACCGCAGCCTGGTCAAGGCGATGGCCGCGGCCTTCCTGCCGGACGACGTGGACGACAATTTCTACCGCAACGTCGCCGACCGCTATGCCGCCGAGATGTCGGCCTATCGCGCCTTCTGCCACGAGGTCTGGCCGCACCTGCGGCGGCGCCTCGGCGTCGATCTCGTGCTCAGCGGCAATTTCAGCTATTTCGCCGAGCAGGAGCTGATCGCCGCGCTGGAGGCGCACGGCACGCCGTTCGTCGCCATGCACAAGGAGTGCCTGAAGACGCCGGGGCTGGCGCCGTTCTTCGAATACACCTACGCGAACCGCAAGCTGCCGTTCCGGGGCAGCGCCATCACCGTCTACAACGATATCGAGCGCGACATCCAGGTCGCCGCCGGGGTGGCGCCGCCGGCGCGCATCACGGTTACCGGCATGCCGCGCATGGACGAAATCCACCGCTGGCGGCGCGCCCGGGCCGGACGGGACACGGACGCCGGCGGCCCGCCCCGCGTGCTGTTCATGTCGTTCAACCCCGGCACCGGCGCGCCGAAGATCCAGCACAAGGG
>JANQKO010000410.1 GCA_028281075.1 Alphaproteobacteria bacterium
CAGCGAAATCCGCCCGAGATTGACGCCGTGGTGGTAGATCAGGCTCATGCGGTTCTCGACGCCGGGGCCGCCGTTCGGGATCTTGCTGAAATCGTCGCGGCCGAGCTCCTTCTGCTCGCGCATGCAGAACGGGCAATGGTCGGTCGAGATCACGTCCAGCGCGCTGGTGCGCAATCCGTTCCAGAGCTCGTCCTGGTGCCACTTCTCGCGCAGCGGCGGCGTCAGCACGTATTTCGCGCCGTCGAAACCGGGCTCGTCATAGCGGTCGACGTCCAGCAGCAGATATTGCGGGCAGGTCTCGGCATGGGCCATGACGCCGCGGGCCTGCGCCATGCGCAATTCGTGCAGGGCCTCGTAGCAGCTCAGGTGGACGATATAGACCGGCGCCTGGGCGACCTCGGCGATGGCGAGCGCCCGATGCGCGCCCTCGGCCTCGAGCCGGGTCGGCCGGGTATAGGCGTGGTAGCGCGGCGCGGTCCGGCCGTCGGCGAGCGCGATCTTGACCAGTTCGTCGATGACGATGCCGTTCTCGGCATGCATGCAGACCAGTGTCCCGTCCTCGCCGGCCTTGCGCATGGCGCGGAAGATGGTGGCGTCGTCCGACAGCAGCACGCCGGGATAGGCCATGAACAGCTTGTAGCTGGTGACGCCCTCGTCCGACAGTCGGCGCATTTCCGGCATGCGTGCTTCCGTCATGTCGGTGATGATCATGTGGAAGGCGTAGTCGATGGCGGTCCGGCCCTCGGCCTTGGCGTGCCAGTCGTCGAGCGCGGCGATGGTCGACGTGCCCCGGGTCTGGATGGCGAAGTCGATAATGCAGGTGGTGCCGCCGAAAGCCGCCGCCCGCGTCCCGGTCTCGAAGGTATCCGACGTCTCGGTGCCGCCGAACGGCATCTGCATATGCGTGTGCGGATCGATCCCGCCCGGGATCACCAGCTTGCCCGCCGCGTCGATCACCCGGTCGGCGTCGATCTCCAGATTGCGTCCGATGACGTCGACGCAGTCGTCGTTGATGAAGATGTCGGCGCGGTAGTCGTCGTTCGCCGTGACCACGCGGCCGTTCCTGATCAATACGCTCAAACCCAGCCTCCCGCTTACTTTCTTTGCGTTTTTCAGGTCCCGACTCTAAGCTATCACCCGACAAAGCACGTCATGGAAAATCCTGAATGAACGCGAGCTGTTAGCGGAACCGCCATTGGCATAGCCATCGACATCTCAAGGGTTTCGAAACACGGGCTCATCCAGGAACAACGGGAGGCAGAAGATGACGGCAAGGAAGCCAACGGATACCAGCAAGACCAAACGCACGGGCATGAGCCGCCGCACGTTCATGGGCACGACCGCGGGCGCGGTCGCGGCCGGATCGGTCGTGGGCGGCTTCCCCAGCATCGGCCACGGCGCGGAAACGCTGCGCACCATCGGCCTGGGCGTCAGCGTCATCAACGAGATCCAGGGCAAGGCCTCGCAGGACCTGGGCCTCAAGGTTCGCGGCCAGGCGCTGGGCTATGGCGCCATGTTCGGCAAGATGCTGAACCAGAACGACCAGTACGAGATCGCCGAAGGCTATTTCAACGACATGGATGTCTTCATCCCGGCGAAGGTCTGGCAGCCGATCGACACGCAGCGGATCAGGGATTGGGACAAGGTCACCAACCTCGCCAAGACCGGCAAGCTGACCCCGGACTCGAACGCCGGCCAGGGCGACGCGCCGTTCCGCCACCTCTGGCTCGACGCCGACGGCAACCGGGTCGACGGCCCGTCGCGCTATATCTCGATGCTGCCGGGCTGGCACAACGCGGATTCGCTCGGCTACAACCCGGAAGAGACCGGCCGCGACATCGAGAGCTGGGCCGACCTGTTCAGCGAAGAATTCAAGGGCCAGGTGGCGCTGCTGAACGTGCCGCAGATCGGCACCATGGACGCGGCGCTGGCGATCGAGGCCATGGGCGCCTACACCTTCAAGGACAAGGGCAACATGACCCGCGAGGAAATCGATTTCCTCATCAAGTTCCTGATCGAGCGGAAGAAGGAAGGCCATTTCCGCGCCTTCTGGGAAACTTTCGGCCAGTCGGTGAACCTGATGGTCAGCGGCGAGGTGGCGGTGCAGAGCATGTGGTCGCCGGCCGTCACCGCGGTGAAGGCGGAAGGCGTGCCCTGCATCTACGCCTTCCCGAAGGAAGGCATGCGCGGCTGGCACGGCGGCCTGGCGATCTCGGCCAAGGTCACGGGCAAGCAGCTCGACGCCGCCTACGAGTATCTCAACTGGTGGCTGGACGGCTGGGCCGGCGCCTTCGTCGCGCGCCAGGGCTATTACATGTCCGTGCCCGAGAACGTGAAGAAGCACCTGGAGCCCGAGGAGTGGGACTACTGGTACATGGGCAAGCCGGCGGCGAAGGAATTGCCCGATCCGTTCGACACCATCATCGTCGAGAAGGGCGAGGTGCGCGACGGCGGCTCCTACTGGGACCGCTTCAGCAACATCGCCGTCTGGAACTCGCTGATGGACGAGAACGACTATCTGGTGAAGCGCTGGACCGAGTTCCTGAGCGCCTGAGCGCGGGCCCGGCAATCAATGGTGTAACCGGCGGGCGGGGCGGCGAAGGCCGGCCCCGCCCGTATCGGTCGTAACGCGTCGTCAAGGCCAGCATGCAGCAGATCGCCGAGACACACCATACGGGCCTGATCGGCAGCCAGCCGGTCCCGCCGGCGGCGATCGACGAGGCGAAGAAACTGCGGCGCGAGCCCGGCTTTCCGACGGCCTGGCTGATCACGCTGCCGACGGCCTGGCTGATCCTGTTCCTGGTGCTGCCGCTGCTGGGCATCATCGTCTTCAGCTTCTGGTCGTCGTCCGGCCACGGCATGGAGCCGGCGCTGACGCTGGAGAACTACCGCGCCTATTTCGAGGCCGAGGGCTTCTTCGACCCCGAGAGCGACCGTTTCCTGACGCCGAGCGTGTTCCTGCGCACGCTGGGCTCGACGCTCTACTTCACGCTGGTGGTGATGGCGCTGTGCCTGCTCGTCGGCTATCCCATCGCCTATTTCCTGGCCATGCAGGTGCAGTCGTTCAAGTGGCAGATGGCGCTGTTCCTGCTGGCCATGGTGCCGTTCTGGACCAGCTACCTGATCCGCGCCGTGGCCTGGCTGCCCATGCTGGGCCGGCGCGGGCTGCTGAACACCTTCCTGATCAATATCGGCGCCATCGACAAGCCGACCAGCCTGCTGCTCTATTCCGAGTTCGGCTACACCATGGCGCTGGTGCAGCTCTATGTCGTGCTCTGCGTCGGCCCGATCTTCTTCTCGCTGGCGAAGATCGACAAGGCGATCCTGGAAGCGGCGCGCGACATGGGCGCGACCTCGTTCCAGATCTTCCGCGAGATCATCGGCCCGCTGTCGCTGCCGGGGGTCGCCATCGGCATGATCTTCATCTTCGTCATGATCATGGGAGAATTCGCCACGGCCGTCGTGGTCTATGGCGGCAAGACCACGACCACGGGCACGGTGATCCTGAACTATTACGCGATCGCGAACTATCCCTTCGCGGCGGTGAACGCGCTGATGCTGATGCTGGCGATGATGATCGGCGTCATCGTCATCCTGCGCGTCGTCAACATCCGCAAGGAGCTCTAGGATGGCGCGCTGGACCCCGGAGCGGCGCAAGAAGGCCTGGATCAAGGGCGGGTTCAGCGTCTACTACGTGATCTTCATCCTGTTCATCTACGGCCCGATGATCGCCATGTTCGTGCTGTCGTTCCAGGGCCGGCGCGGCGGCACCAGCTTTCCCATGCGCGGCGTCAGCCTGCACTGGTGGCAGAAGCTGATCGAGCCGTCCACCGTCGGCGACCTGCAGGGCGCGCTGCTGCGCTCGCTGGTCCTGGCGCTGATCGTCATGGTGATCACGGCGTTGTTCTCGACCATGCTGGCGATGGCCTTCCGCAAGCGCTTCACCGGCTCGAACGTGCTGTTCTACACGGTGATGGCGGGCCTGATGATCCCCGGCATCCTGCTCAGCCTCGGCCTCGCCTCGCTGCTGCGGCAGGTCGGCATCCCGCCGGCCTGGTATTCCTCGGCGCTGGGCGTGCACGTGGTCTGGACCCTGCCGTTCGGCTTCCTGGTGATGATGGCCGTCTTCAACCGTTTCGACGGCAGGCTGGAGGAGGCGGCCCGCGACATGGGCGCCGACGAATGGACGGTGTTCAAGGAGGTGACGCTGCCGCTGATCACGCCCGGCATCGTCGCCGCCGGGCTGTTCGGCTTCACGCTGTCCTACGACGAGTTCGCGCGCACGACGCTGCTGGCCGGCGAGTTCAACACGCTGCCGCTCGACATCAACGCGTCGATGACCCAGCGCATCCGGCCGACACTGTTCGCGCTGGGCACGGCGTCGACCCTGTTCTCGCTGCTGATGATCGGGCTGTTCCTGGTGATCTATACGCTGCTGATGCGGCGGTTCAGGTGACCGTGACAAACCAGGTTTCACCGCCAAGTCGCCAAGACACCAAGGTCACGCCGAACGTCCGATGACCGCGACGTCTGATCTTGGTGTCTTTGCGCCTTTGTGGTGAAACCTCGAGCGCCGCGGGCTCGGAAAACACCAACGTCAGGCGACGAGGTCGAAGTCGCCGAGATCCGGTTTCGCCATCTCGGCCTCGAAGCGCTCGAAGGTCCAGGGCCACATGGCCGGGTTGCCGTTCCGGTCGAGATACCAGCTCCGGCAGCCGGTGACCCAGACCGTGCCTTTCATGGCTTCCTTGATGGCGGCGTTGAAGCGCGCCGTCGCGGCCGCCGTCGGCGCGACTTCGCGGTACCTGCCCGTCCGGATCAGCTCGACGAGCTGCATGATGTAGGCGAGCTGCATCTCGGAGATCATGATCAGCGAGAAGTTGCCGATCGGGCTGTTTGGGCCGACCATCGTGAAAAAGTTCGGGAAGCCGGGCACGGCGACCGAGCGATAGGCCTCGTTGGCATCGGCCCAGGCCTCGTCCAAGGTCAGGCCGTCCCGGCCGACGATCTGCATCGGCCGCATGAAGCGGTGGCCATCGAAACCGGTCGCCAGCACCAGCACGTCGAGTTCATGCAGTTGCCCATCGGCGGTGCGCACACCGGCTGGTTCGATGCGGACGATGGCGTCCGTCACCAGTTCCGCGTTCGGCTTCTGGATCGCCGGATAAAACTGGTCCGACATGATCAGACGCTTGCAGGCGACCTGATAATCCGGCGTCAGCTTCCGCCGCAGCGCGGGATCGGCGACGTTGTCGTCCAGATTGGCCCGACAGGCGTCCGCGATGCGCTGCATCTGCGCGTGGTCGCCGACGACGGCGCGCGCGAAGGTGTTCTGGAACCGCTCCGCCAGATCGAGATAGGTCGCCCGCAACAGCTCGGGCGATGCCCGGAACGCCGCCTTCTCCTCTTCACCGTGCTCGGGATTCGGCAGCGGCAGGATCCATTGCGCCGTGCGCTGAAACAGGCTGACCGACGCGACCTCGTCGACGATGGCGGGCACGATCTGCACGCCCGTGGAGCCGGTGCCGATGATGCCGACCCGCCTGCCGGCGAGCGGCACGTCGTGGTCCCAGCGGGCGCTGTGGAAGCAGGCGCCGGAGAAGCTGGTGAGGCCGTCGATCTGCGGGGAAACCGGATGGTGAAGCACACCGGTCGCGGTCAGCACGATGTCGACCACATCGGTCCGCCCATCCTTGATTTCGAGCCGCCACCTGCCGACCTCGAACGCGGCGCGCGTGACCTCGGCGTTGTAGCTGATCAGGGACTCGACGTCGTACTTCGCCGCGACCCGCTCGAAATAGGCCTGGATCTCGGCCCCGGGCGAAAACCGGTGACTCCAGTCCGGGTTCGGCTCGAAGGAATAGGCATAGAGGTGGGAGGGCACGTCGCAGGACAGACCGGGATAGGTATTGTCTCGCCAGGTGCCGCCCAGGCGATCGGCCTTCTCGTAGACCGCGAGGTCGGTGATGCCGGCCTGGCGCAGCTTGATGGCGGCAAGAATGCCCGACATGCCGGCGCCGATCACCGCTACCCGCAAGGCGCGTTTGTCTTCTCCCTTCGTCATGCCTCACTCATGCGATTTCGGAGATACCAATGGGCTGCCGGCGGCTATTCCAGAATGACGCCGGCCTCGGCGGCCCAGCAGATCGTCTCGCGATCGCCCATGCCATAGACATGGTCGGTCACCTTGCGGTGCTGCTCGACATGCACGTAGACGCCGGGCGCGACCTCGAAGACGTCCGTTTCCAGCGTACCCATGAACTCGGTGGTGACATAGCTGCCCTCGATGCGGTTCGCCATGTCGGGATGGTCGCCGGCATGCATCAGGTCGGCGCGGACGGAGAAATGGATCTCCCGGCCGACCGGGACGTCGCGCAGGTCTTCCGGCGCCTTCACGTAGAGCAGGTTGTCGTTGAACTCGACAAAGATGATCGAGCCGCTGCGCGATTTGATCACGCCGGGGAACAGGTTGTTGTTGCCGATAAACTCGGCGACGAATTTGGTGCGCGGGTTCTCGTGGATCTCGCGCGAGGTGCCGATCTGCTGGATCACGGAATCGCTCATGACGATGACCTTGTCGGCCATCGACATGGCTTCCTGCTGCGAGTGCGTGACCATGATGAAGGTGATGCCGGTCTCGCGCTGGATCTTCTTCAGCTCGACCATCATGGTCTGGCGCAGATTGTAGTCGAGCGCGCCCAGCGGCTCGTCCAGCAGCAGCACCGTCGGCCGGCTGATCAGCGCCCGGGCCAGCGCCACGCGCTGCTGCTGGCCGCCGCTGAGGTCGCTGGGACGGCGGCCGGAAAAATCGGCGAGGCCGACCATCTCCAGCATTTCCCAGACATGCCGCGCCCGCTCGTCCGGCGCGACGCCCTTCATCTTCAGGCTGAACTCGACGTTCTGGAACACCGTGCGGTGCGGGAACAGGGCGAAGCTCTGGAACATCATCGCCGTGTCGCGATGCGACGGCGGCAGGTCGGTGACGTCCTGGCCGGCGATGAAGATCTTGCCGGCCGTCACCTCCTCCAGACCGCCGATCATGCGCAGCGTCGTGGTCTTGCCGCAGCCGCTGGGACCGAGCATGGCGACGAACTCGCCTTTCACGATCTCGGCGTTGAAGTCGATCACCGCCCGGACGTCGCCGTCAAAGGTCTTGTCGACATGCTCCAGGATGACGTCGTACTCGGGCATCGGCGCGCACGGGCGGTCAGTCGGCCGCCTTCATCGTCGCCTGCAGCAGCGACCAGACGCTCTCGAACGGCACCTCGTCGAAGGTGCCGTTGGCGTTGAGCTCGTTCAGCACCGTCAGCGCCCGGCCCACCGCGGCGTCGTCGCCGGCCCGGTCCTGCAGGGTCGCCATGGCCTCCTTGAACGGCACCTCGCGGGCCTTGCGCGTGCGCATGCTGCCCTGTACCAGCTCGCCCAGCCGCGCGACCGACTGGCGGAACTCGCCATTGCCGCCCGGCCGGCCGAACAGGCCGCGGATGCCGTTCTCGGCGAAGCGTTCGCGGATGCCGTCGGGTAGCGATTGCGCGACGCCCTCCAGCGCCTCGCCCAGGCCGAAGCCCGAGGTGAACATGCCACGGATGGTGTCGACCGTGCCGTCGCCGCCGCCATACATGCGGATCTGCGCGCCAGACAGCGCGTTGCCCATGGCCTTGGCCTGGTCGATATGAATGTCGCGCTCGGCCTCGATGTGCAGCTTCGCCAGCTCCAGGAAGGTCGCGGCGTCGTTGTACTTCTTCAGGGCGTCGGCCTTGGCCTCGATACCGCTGGCCTCGGCCTCCAGCATGCGCCTGGCATTGTCGGCCTTCAGCGCCTCGATCTCCGCCTCGGCCCGGCCCTTGGCGCCGGCCTCGCGCTCGATGCCGTCGGCGGTGATCTTCTGCGCCTCGCTGGTGGCCCGCGCCCGGATCAGCGTCGCCTCCGATTCCTGCTGCGCCGCGGCCTTGCGGGCCTCCGACTGGGTCAGCATGTGCATGCGGGTGATCTGGGCCTTGTTCTCCTCGTCGATGCGGCGGCTCTCGGCCTGCTTCGCGGCCGAGATCAGATCGATCTCCTTGGCCAGCTCGGCGTCGGCCCGCTCGCGCACGGACTGCACGGCATGCTGGGCCCGCTCCTTCTCGGCCGTGGTCTGCAGCCGCTTGGCCTCGACCTCCTCCAGCTCGCGGGTCTTCCCGACCAGCACGATCTCGCGGTCGCGCTCCTCGACCTCGCGGGCCAGGAAGCGCTGGATATCGACCTTCTCGCGCTCCTGCTCCTTGCCGATCAGCGAGATTTCGCGGTCGCGCTCGGCCATCTCGACCTGCAGCGTCTGCCGCACCTCGGCCCGGCGGACCTCGCCGTCCTTGGCGACCAGCGCCACCTGGCTGTCGCGCTCCTCCTGCTCTCGGGCGAGCGCCCGGCGGATCTCGGCCCGCTCCAGCTCCTCGGCCTTGGCGACCAGCGCGATCTCGCGATCCCGCTCCTCCTGCTCGCGGGCCAGCGTCCGGCGGATCTCGGCCGCCTCGCGGAGCTTCGATTCCTCGAGGATCGCGGCATCCCTGTTGATCTGCGCCTTCTCCAGCGCCAGCGCCTTGTCGATCTCCTCCTTCTCGACCTGCCAGCGCTGCTCCAGCACGAACCGCTGCTGCTCGCTCAGCACGCGGGCCTTCTCGTGCGAGACCTCCTGCTGCTGCACGGCCGCGGCCACGGCCTCGTCCTTCTCGATGCCCAGCATGGCGAGCTTGGTTTCAAGGCTGCGCTTGCGCATGGCGAGCGCGGTCGCCTCGGCGACCTGGTGCCGCTTGTCGCGCGCGACTTCTTCGTCCTCGGTGACAGCGGTGACGCGCTGGATCTCGGCCTGCTGCCGCTCGCGCTCCTTCTCCGTCAGCTCGATCTCACGATCCTTCTCGGCGCGCTCGCGTTCGAGGCCGCGCCGGATCTCGGCCAGCTCTTCTTGCTTCGCCTTGTCGATCAGCTCGATCTCGCGGTCCTTCTCGGCCTTCTCCAGCGACAGATTGCGGCCGATATTGGCGAGTTCCTCCTGCTCGGCCTTGGCGATGATGGCGATCTCGCGGTCGCGGCGCTCCTGTTCCAGCGCCAGGGCCTTCTGGATCTCGGCAATCTCGCGCTTCTTGGCTTCCTCGGTGACCGCCACGTCACGCTCGGTGCGCAGCCGTTCGAGGTTCTTGTCGTTCTCGATTTCCTTCTCTTCGACCGCCATGCGCTGATCCAGCACGTAGACCTGCTTCTGGCCCAGTTGCAGCGCCTGCTCGTTGGCCACCGCCTTGTCCTGATCGGCGCGCGCGAAGGCTTCCTGGCGCTCGATCTCGAGCAGCTCGAGCTGGGTGTCCAGGTCCTTCTGGCGGATGGCGACGGTGGTCTTCTTCTCGGTATCGTGCACGCGGCGCCGGGCGTCCGAGGTGATCTCGGTGATGATCTTCAGGCCCTCGGCGTCGAACACATTGTCGGTCTTGAAGTATTCCTTCGACGACTGCTCCATGGTCACGATCGTGACCTCTTCCAGCGTGAGACCGTTGGCGCGGAAGCTCTCCAGCACGTTCGCCTTGATCTCCTGCGCGAAGGCGTCGCGGTTCTCGTGCAGCTCGGTCAGCGTCTTCGTCGCCGCGTAGCTGCGCAGCGCGCTGACCACCTTGGCTTCCAGCAGGTTGCGGACCTTTTCCGGATCGAAGGTCTTCTCGCCCAGGCTGCGGCTGGCGGTCAGCAGCGCCTCCTCGGTATGGCCGACATGGGCGTAGAGCTCGGCGACGACGTCGACGCGGATCTTGTCCGAGGTCAGGATCGCCTGGTCGCGCGAGCGGCTGACGATCAGCTTGATGGTTTCGAGCGAGATCCAGGTGACCTCGTGGAACACCGGCAGCACGATCGCGCCACGGCCGAGGCAGACCTTGGTGCCGAGGAAGCCGGTTCGGATAAAGCCCATATTGGCCGGCGCCCGCTTATAGATCCAGATGGAGATGATGTAGACGATTGCGATAACAACGATCGCCACAATCAGCAGTGATATTCCGATCTCGTACATGTCCCCAGCACCCGTCTTCTTGTCGTTGCCCTGTCGTGCGCCTTAAAACGCAATTCGCGGCCGTCCTCAGCCTGGATTTGTGTCGCCATTGTCGCGCTGCCGCTCGCCGAAGTCGAATGCCGACATCGGTCTGCGGTTCCGGCGCATCTCGTCGCGCAATTCCTCGGTCGCGCGCGTATCGATCTCGCGACCGTCTTCGATCAGCACGACGCCATAGGCCGCGCGCGTCGCCTCCTCGGTCGCGAGCCCCCGGACCACGTCCTTTCGCACCCGCACCGGATCGCGCGCCAGCGGATCGCCCCAGCCGCCGCCGGCGGCGGTGCGGAAGACGATGCGGTCGCCGTTGCGCACCTTCAGGCGGTCGATCTTCGACGGCAGCGACGCGCGCTCGCCGTCCTGGCGTTCGATCCATTTAGCCGAGCCGTCGCCCGGCCCGCCGCCGCCGATGCCCCAGGGCTGGCTGCGCTCGCGGTCGTCGTGAATGGAAACCTCCCCCGCCTCGAGCAGTCGATAGACCTTCTCCACCGCATTGCCGCCGCGGTGCTTGCCGATGCCGCCGGAGTCCGGCACCGCGCGGCAGCTTTCGACGATGACAGGATAGCAGCTTTCAAGGTCTTCGATGGGCGTGGTCTCGGCTAGCGGCTGCCAAGCGTGTCCGTCGATGCCGTCGGCGACGGGCCGCCCGGGAATGCCGCCGAAGACATGGTCGACGACCTGGAACGGCCGGCCGTCGCGGTCGGTGCCGGCGAAACGGAACTGCGGGCTGGAGCCGCAGCCGGCCGCCGTCGCCGTCTCGGGCATGGTGCGGCTCATGGCCCCGGTCAGCACGTCAAGCTGCCGCGACATGGCATGCGCGCGTCCGCCGACCGCCGCCGGGAACGCCGGGCGCAGCAGGGAGCCCTCCGGCAACGTCACGTGGATCAGATCGTAGAAGGCGTCGTTGAGCTGCATGCGTGGATCGATGGTCCGGCCGAGATAGGCGCCGACGACGGACTTGAACAGGCCGTCATGCAGATAGAAATTGACCGGCCCCGGCGCCTGGGCCGCCGTTCCGGTCCAGTCGAAGAAAGCCTGCTCGCCCTCGCGCCAGACCGTCAGCTTGACCTTGAACGGGCCGTTCCCGCGCCCGTCGCTGTCGATATGGTCCTCGAACGACTGCGGCTCCTCGGGCAGGCAGCGGACGATCAGGCGCCGCATGGCGCGTTCGGCGCGTTCACGCAGCGCCTCGCCGGCGCGCCGGAACGACGTGACCCCGAAGCGGTCGCAGATCTCGACCAGGCGCCGTTCGCCGACCCGGCAGGCGGCGACCAGCGCCATGAGATCGGCATGGTTCAGATCCGGCGTCCGCGTGTTGCTCAGCAGCAGGTCGAGCACGGCCCGGTTGGGCACCCCGTCCGCGTAGAGCTTGATCGGCGGGATGCGCATGCCCTCGCCGAAGATCGACGTCGCCGAGGTCGGCAGGCTGCCGGGCACCGGCCCGCCGACATCGACCATGTGGCCGCACATGGCGCTGAAGCCGATCGCCGTGTCACCATGGAACACCGGCATCAGCAGCAGCCAGTCGTTGACGTGGCCGACGGCGCCGTCGCTTCCATAGGGGTCGCTCTGCAGGATCACGTCGCCCGGCCGCAGATCCTCGATCCGCCCCCGCAACATCTCCCGCATATAGCCGCCGAAGGCGCCGGCGAGCATCCGGCCCCCGGCATCGGCAAGCGTCGGGAAGGCGTCATGCTGGTCGCGGATCGCCGGCGAGACCGCCCGCCGCCGCAGCGCGGCGTCCATCTCGCGCCGGGCGTTGCGCAGCGCGCCCTCGACCAGGTCGAGGGTGACGGTATCCGGCGCGCGTTCGGGATCGACGTCCGTCGCCGGCCGGGCCTCGACCCGCGCCAGCGTCTCCGGCGCGGCGAGTGCCAGCATCGGCTCGCCGGCGGACGGCGGCGGCGGTGTTTCCGCCGTCGGCCCGGCCGCCTCGGTTTCCGCGGGCGGTGGCGGCGGTGCCTCGGCGGCCGGTGTGTAGGTCGTGCCACCGACGTCGATCCGCCGCATCTGCGTGGCGAAGACCTTGTCGAACTGATCCTTGTTCGACCGCAGCAGGTCGTCGAGCGAGACCGGCCGGGCGGGGCTGTTCTGTTCGCTCATCGCGCCCGCGCCCCTAGTGCCGAACGGCCCCGGGCCGGATCAGCATGTTGCCGTGGGCGTCGACCTCGGCGGCGTGCCCCGGCGGCACGACCGTGGTCGCGTCCGCCTGCTCGACGATCGCCGGTCCGGTCAGGCGGTTGCCCGCGCGCAGCAGGGTGCGGTCATAGATCTCGGTGGCGACAAAGCCCTGATCGAAAAAGACCTGGCGCTGGTCGACCATGGCCGCCGCCGCGTCCGGCCCGCCCGTGTCCACCGTCGCGTCGGCCGGCGGCGCCGTCCGGCCCAGGCCGATGGCGCGGACCGCCAGCAGCTCGACCGGCCGGTCGAGCTTGACGCCGTGCCGCCGCTCGTGCGCCGCCGCGAAGCGGTCGGCGAGGTCCCGAAGACCGCCGTCGCGGAGACCGGCCGGGTCGACGGTGAAGGTGAATTCGCCGCCCTGGCGCAGATAGCGCAGGTCCGCCTCGAACCGCAGCGACCGGTCCGCTGGCGCGACCTGCTCGGCCTCGAGCAGCGCGTCGGCGTCGGCCGACAGCCGGTCGAGCGTGTCGCCAAGGCGGGCGGGATCGATCTCGCCGACAGGGCGCATGACGGCGCGGCCGCATTCATGGCGGATGTCGGCGTCCAGGAAGCCGCATGCCGACAGCAGGCCCGGCATCGGCGGCACGATGACCGGATAACAGCCGATCAGCCGCGCCAGCCCGACGGCATGCATCGGCCCGGCGCCGCCGCCGGCGACCAGTGCCATGTCGCCGGCATCCAGCCCCCGCGCCGTCGCGGCCAGCCGCACCTCGCCGGCGAGGTCCTCGTTGCAGACATCGACGATCGCCAGCGCGGCCCGGTAGGTATCGAGACCGAGCATGCGGGCGAGCTTGCCCACCGCCTCCTCGGCGGCGCGGGTGTCGAGCGTCATGCCGCCGCCGAGCAGCGTTCCCGGCAGCCGGCCGAGAACGGCATTGGCATCGGTCACCGTCGGCCGGTCGCCGCCGTGGCCATAGCAGGCCGGGCCGGGAACGGCGCCGGCCCCCTCGGGCCCGACCCGCAGGGCGCCCGTCATCGGGACATGGGCGACCGCCCCGCCGCCCCGGCCGATCCTGTGCATCTCGAGCGACGGCACGGCGACGGCGTCGTCGGCGAAGGTCATGCGCGAAGCGGCCAGGCCCGCGCCGTCCCGGATCACCGCGACACCGGTGGATGTACCGCCCATGTCGAAGCCGATGGCATGCCCATGTCCGGCCCGCGCCGCCACCGCGGCGGCGCCGGACGCGGCCGCGGCGGGACCCGACAGCATCGTCTGGGCCGGCCGCTCGACGGCCCAGGTCGCGGCCATGCGCCCACCGTCGGCACGGATCATGCTGATCGGCGCCGTGACATCGGCGCCACGCAGCTTCGCCTCCATGCCGTCCAGGTAGCGGCGCATGCCGGGCCGCAGATAGGCGTTCATCACGGCCGCCAGCGTGCGTTCGTACTCGCCCGGCAGCGCCGACATCCCGGACGACAGCACCACCGGCATGTCGGCGGCCATATCGGCCACCAGGGTTCCGACGCGCCGCTCGTGCGCGGGATTGGCATGGGCGTGCAGGAAGGCGACGACGATGGCGTCGACGCCGGCGTCGAGCAGCGCGCGCACGGCGGCCCGGGCCCCCGCCTCGTCCAGCGGCGTCACCACGTCGCCGCGCGCGTTGACGCGTTCGGGCACGCCACGGGTGCGTTCGAGGTCGGCGAGCGGCGCCGGCTTCTTCATCGTCATCCAGCCGCCCATGGGCCCCGGCGTGCGCGCCCGCGCCAGGTGCAGCACGTGCTCGAAGCCCGCCGTGACCAGGAGGCCGACGCTGCCGCCGGTCTTTTGCCGCGCCGCGTCGGCCGCGAACCGGGCCCCGTGCAGCAGCAGGCCGATCTCCGAGGCGGCGATGCCGGCCTCGGCGGCGATCCGCTCGACACCGCTCAACACGCCGGCCGCCGGATCGCCCGGCGTGGTCGGCGTCTTCAGATGCGTGCGCCGGCCGCTGTCGTCATCGACCAGCAGCAGATCGGTGAATGTCCCGCCCACATCGATACAGAGACGACTGGTCATGCCCCGCCCTCAGGCCGCCCGCATCGGATCGACGCGCGCGGGATCGACGCGCACGCGCACCGAACACGCACCGCCCGGGACGGCCGTCGGATAATCCGAAACCAGCAAGGAACGCCTCCGCGGATTTATCGTTTCCCGAATGATCACCAACCCGCGTCATCCGGTCAATCCGAATTCGTGAACGCCGCCACGGAATCGGCCGCGCGGCGGCACGCGGCCGGCGAAGCGCTTTTGACGGGCGCGGGAATTCGTATACGATCCCTGCCGGCAACCAACGAGGCGAAGAACTGCCCCATGTCCGAGGAACAGGAACATTCTGAGCGGCCGCGGTTTTGGATCGTCCTCGGCGGCGTCATTATCCTGCTGATCTTTCTCTACTTCTATCAACCGTTCGAGGCCTACCTGGACGAGAACATCCCGAACATCCGCTTCAGCAACGTGATCTTCTGGTTCGCCTCGCTGGTCGGCGTGATCGGCTATGCCATCGCGCACTGGCAGTCGTTCCGCAAGAACATCTTCCACAGCAGCGGCCAGTTGAACGTGGAAACGCTGGTCTTCGACACGCTGCAGATCGCCATCCTGATCGCGGTGATCTTCTGCGCCGGCGCCACCATTCAGGCCATCGAGGTGCTAAGCGAGCATCTGATGAGCCGCGGCGCCATCGTCGATGCCGAATTCGGCGGCAAGCTGCTGTCGATCATCCTGCTGGTGATCCTGGCGGTGCTGTTCTACCTGCTGCATTTCGTGGTGCGCGCCTTCCGCACGGGCTGGACGCCGCGCCGGCCGCCGCCACGGATGACCACACCCGGACCTTCAAGCTGACGGGCTAATCAGGCCAACGCATCGGCCGGCGCGCGCGCCGCGACCGGGTTCGCCAGCCGGTTGAAGGCGGCGAGCGAGGCTTCGATGCGCGCCCGCTCGAGGCCGCGCGTGATGAAGACGATGCGCGAGCGGTGGTCGGCATCCGGCCAGGCATCGAGATGGGTCGGCGGGTGCACGATGTGCTGGACGCCGTTGATCAGCACCGGCGCCGACTGACCCGCGACGTTCAGCAGGCCCTTGATGCGCAGCACGTTCTCGCCATGCCGGTGCTGCAGCATGGTCATCCAGATGCCGAAGGCGGTCCAGTCGAGCGGCGTGTCGAAGGTCAGGCAGAAGGACGCGACGCCGTGGGTATGGTCGTGGCCGCCCCGGTCCCCGGCCGGGACCGCGTGGGCGGCGAGCCAGTCGTCCACGTCCCGCCGCCGGCCGTCGGCGTCGTCGACGTCCCGGGCCAGGAGCCGCTCGGGCGCCAGCGCCCCATCCGCCGCGCGGATCACCGGCGCCGAGGGATTGAGCTGGCGCAGGCGGCGTTCCAGGGCGTCGAAACGCCCTTCCGTGTCCAGATCGGTCTTGGTCACCACCAGCCGGTCGGCGATGGCGGCCTGCTTGACCGACTCGGGATAGGCATCGAGCTGCCGTCCGCCGTTCACGGCGTCGATGGTGGTGACCACGTTGCCCAGGCGGAAGTGATGCTGGATCACCGGCTCGGCCAGAATGGTGTAGGCGATCGGCACGGGGTCGGCGAGGCCGGAGGTCTCGATCACGACGCGACGGAACGGCGGGATCTCGCCGCGCTCGCGCTGCGAGAAGAGCCGCCGCAGCGAGTCCTGCAGATCGCCGCGTACGGCGCAGCAGAGGCAGCCGTTCTCCAGCAGCAGCGTGCTCTCGGCGACATGCTGCAGCAACTGGTGATCGAGGCCGACCTCGCCGAACTCGTTCACCAGCACCGCCGTGTCGCGCAGGTCGGGCGAGGCCAGCAGCCGCTGCAGCAGGCTGGTCTTGCCGCTGCCGAGGAAGCCGGTGATCACGTTGATCGGGATCAGGGCGGCATAGTCGGTCATCGGCCCGGCCCGCCGTCGGACAGGGACGCCAGCAGGGCCGCGTCGAGCGGATCGCAGGCCCCGCGGCCGATCTGCTCGGCCGCGGCCCAGACCTCGGTCAGGTTGTCGACCAGCGCCGTACGGCCGGTCTTGCCGCGCAGCATGTAGGCGTTGCCGGACCAGTCATCGAGCCGGAGGCCGTAATGCCGCAGCACGGCGTTGACGAGCCGCGTGCGCGCCTGCCGCTCGCGATGCCAGGTATGGGTCTCGGCACGGCTGCGGAAGGTGTCGGGGTTGCTGGCCGTCTCGGTCCAGTGGCCCCGGCCGCCGAGCACGCCGCAAAGGCCGCACATGCCGCCCGGCCCTAGCGCTGGGCCAGCGAGGCCGCTTCGATGTTGTCGACGGAACCGCGCGGGAAGCGCCGCGCGAAGTCGTCGGCGATCTCATCGAAGGTGCAGAAGCGCACGCCCGGATGGCTGGAGATATGCTCGAACAGCCGCTCCAGCATCATCAGCACGTGCGGCCGGCCGGAGACGTCGGGGTGAATGGTCAGCGTGTAGACGGCGTAGTCGTATTCCCGGTAGACCCAGTCGAACTGGTCGCGCCAGTAGGCCTCGACGTCGTGCGGGTTGACGAAGCCGTGGCTGTTCGGCGCCGACTTGATGAACATCATCGGCGGCAGGTCGTCGAGGTGCCAGCTGCCGGGGATGTCGATCAGATCCGTCTCCTGGCCGCGCACCAGCGGCCGCATCCATTCGTCCGGGTGCTTGGAATAGTCGATCGGCGTCCAACTGTCGCCGACCCGCACGTAGAACGGCTGGAAGTCGTTGTTCATCAGGCTGTGGTCGTACTTGATGCCCTTGGACAGCAGGAGTTCGTTGGTGACCGGGCTGAACTCCCACCACGGCGCGACGTAGCCGGTCGGCCGGCGGCCGCACAGGCGCTCGATCAGCTCGATGCACTTGTCCATGACGGCCTCTTCCTGCTCGGGCGTCATGGCGATGGGGTTCTCGTGGCTGTAGCCGTGCATGCCGATCTCGTGGCCGGCATCGACCACCATCTTGCATTGCTCGGGGAAGGTCTCGACGGAATGGCCGGGGATGAACCAGGTGGTCTTGATGCCCATGCGATCGAACAGCCGCACCAGGCGCGGCGTGCCGACCTCGCCCGAGAACAGGCCGCGGGAGATGTCGCAGGGCGAGTCCTCGCCGCCATAGGAGCCGAGCCAGCCGGCGACCGCGTCGACGTCGATACCGAAGGCGCAGAAGATCTCCTTGCGGCCGCTGACGGCGGACTGGCGGTTGCCGGCGGACAGCGCCGACGGCCCGCGCGACGTCACCAGCGCGCTCGGCCGGTAGCGCGGCCCGAGGGCGGCGCGGCCGCCGAGACCGGGCGCCGCCGGCCGTGGGGAACGGTTGTCGTGGGACTCTTCACTCATCTGTTGGCCTCCGGAAACCCAGTTTTGCTTTATTGACGTCTCGGGTCGGGGCCAAGTTTCCGGCCTCGCGCGTCCCTTGCCAAGCACAAACGTCAGATCCGACCGCGTCGCCGCCGCCATCGAAGCAACAACGGCGTTCAAAATCGGCAGCACCTGGGGCATGATTGCCTGGCGGCAACCGGGAGGTGGGCGATGACAGACTGGCGGCGCGAGACGCGGGACGACTACGAGCAGAAGGGCTTCGCCGTGCGCTCGGGCTATGGCCAGAAGCCGGCGCTGCTGATCGTCGACTTCATCAACGGCTTCACCGACCCGTCGACGCCGCTGGGCGGCGACCTTACGAACGAGATCGCGGTCACGCGGGACCTGCTGACGGCGTTCCGGCTGGGCGGCCTGCCGGTGGTCTATACGACGACAGCCTATGACGCCGACTATCGCGACGCCGGCGTGTTCATCAAGAAGGTGCCGTCGCTGTCGATCCTGCGGCGCGGCAGCCACATGGTCGAGATCGACGACCGCCTGCGACCGCAGCCCGGCGAGTATGTCGTCGAGAAGAAGTTCGCCAGCGCCTTCTTCGGCACCGACGCCGCCGCCTATCTGACCGCGCACGGCGTCGACACCGTCATCGTCACGGGCTGCACGACCAGCGGCTGCGTCCGCGCCTCGGCGCTGGATTCGATGCAGAGCGGTTACCTGACCATCGTCGTGCGCGAGGCCGTCGGTGACCGGGCCGAGGAGCCGCACGAGGCGAACCTGTTCGACCTGGACGCCAAATACTGCGACGTGGTCTCGGCCGGGGAAGCCTTGGGATACATCCGGCAGGTGGCCGGCGCCGGCCTCGGCGGCGCCGCGAACGAGAGCTTCCAGCGCTGGTGGAACGAGCGCCCGAAGGTGGAGGCCTGAGGACCGATGACGGCGGACCGGGACAGCGGCGCGCGCGGCATGTCAGCGGCGTTCGACGGCCTGCTGGCGCAGGGACGCCGGCAACTCGACGACCTGTTCGCCGGGCCGGACAGCCGGGCCGGCGACACCCCGCCGCCGCCGGTCCCGATCCCGATCGCCGAGACCACGCTGGTGCGCGGCACGGCCGACGGCATCCCGTTCGCCATCCGCCTGGAACACCGGACGGACACCGAGCGGTGACTTTCATCGACAGATAAGAACTCGCCGATAGCGATTTGGTTTTGTTGAGTTATCTTCTGTTTCTAGATCGTCAACAATGGAAAGGAGACAGGTGTGGCGTTGTTGAACGAGGCGGACGTTGCCCCCGCCTTTTCGCTGCCGAACCAGCAGGGTATCCAGACCTCGCTGGAACAGCATCGCGGGCACTACGTGGTTCTGTGGTGGTATCCCAAGGCCGACACCCCTGGCTGAACCGTCGAAGGCAAAGGGTTCCGTGACCGAATCCAGGACTTCACAGCCAAGAACGCCATCGTGCTGGGGATAAGCTGCGACACGCCGGCGGAGAACCGGGCCTTCCGGGACAAGTTCGGCTTTCCCTACGACCTGCTGTGCGACGAGGACCGCGCCGTCAGCATGGCCTATGGCGCGGCCGACACGGCCGACGCCAAGTACCCCGCCCGGATCAGCTACCTGATCGACCCGGAGGGCCGCATCGCCAAGGTCTATGCCAAGGTGACGCCCGCCGACCATCCGGACGAGGTATTGAAGGACTTGCCGTAAGAAAGCCCACTAACAGGAGGAAATCAAAGGCGGATGAGCGAAGCCGACGACACCGGTCTTGCCGGCAAGGTCGCGATCGTCACCGGCGGCGGCGCCGCCGGTGACGGCATCGGCAACGGCCGGGCGGCGTCGATCCTGCTGGCCCGGGCCGGCGCCCGGGTACTGGTGGTCGACCGGGAGCCGGGCCTCGCCGAACGCACGGCGGCCATGATCACGCAAGCCGGCGGCGAGGCCGCGGCCTTCGCCGCCGACGTCACCCGGAACGCGGACTGCGCGGCCATGGTCGCCGCGGCCGTCGACCGGTTCGGCCGGCTGGACGTGCTGGACAACAATGTCGGCATCGGCAGCCGGGGCACCTCGGTCACCGAAACGGCGGCGCGCTGGGCCGAGGTGATGGAGGTGAACGTCACCGCCATGTTCCTGGCCGCCAAGCATGCCGTGCCGGCGATGATCGACAGCGGCGGCGGCGGCGCGATCGTCAACGTGGCCTCGATCGCGGCGCTGCGGCCGCGCGGCATGACCGCCTATACGACGTCGAAGGGCGCGGTCATCGCGCTGACCAAGGCGATGGCGGTCGACCATGCGCCGGACGGCATCCGCGCAAACTGTGTCGCGCCGGGCCCGGTCTTCACGCCCATGGTCGGCGGCGAGCAGATGAGCGCGGAAGCCCGCGAGCGCCGACGCACGGCCTCGCCGCTCGGCATCGAAGGCAGCGGCTGGGACGTCGGCAACGCGGTCGTATTCCTGGCCTCGAACCGCGCCCGCTACATCACCGGCCAGACGCTGATCGTCGATGGCGGCGTCACGCTGACATCAGCGCCGCGTGGCTTCGAAAACTGAGGCGTGGCGCGGATGGCACGCGTGCCCTACCTCGATCCGCCTGATCTCGCCGAAGACGACCGCGACCTGCTGAAGCGCGACATCAACCTCTACCGCGCGCTGACGCACAGCCCCGACGGCACGCGAAGTTTCCAACAGCTCGGTCACTGGATTCGCTACGAAAGCGCGTTGGACCCGCGCCTGCGCGAGATGGCGATCCTGCAGGTCGGCTACCTCGCGCGCAGCGCCTACGAATACAGCCATCACATCGGCATCGGCCGCGATTTCGGCGTCAGCGACGCCGACATCCGCGCCATCGCCACCGAGACGGCCGGCGGCGATAGCGGCCTGCCGGCGCTCGACCGCGCGGTGCTGCGGGCGGCGCGGGAGATGACCGAGACGCGGCGGATCGCCGATCCGACCTATGCCACGCTGGAAGCGGCGCTGGGCCACAAGCTGCTGGTCGAGCTGGTGCTGGTGATCGGCTTCTACAATGCCGTGGTGCGCGTGCTGGAGACGCTGGAGATCGACGTCGAGCCGGACTACCAGGGCTATCTGGACGCGTTTCCCCTGCCCTGACCGCGGCCGGAATTCGGCGCGTGGGTTTCGAGGAATCCGGCGAGGCGGGCGACGCCCTCGGCGATGTCGTCGGCCGTGTTGTTGCTGAAGGACAGCCGGATCTGGTCGGTATGGCCGCCGGCGGGCGAGAAGCAGCACATGGGCATGGCGATCACGCCGGCCTCGCGGGCGCATGTCAGGAAGTCGTCGACCACGAAGGTGGTGCCGATCCCGAGCCGGAAGAAGAACCCGCCCAGCGGCACGTCCCAGCGCCCGACGGCATTGGCGCCGCTGCCGAAATGGCGGGTCAGGGCGCGGTCGAAGGCGTCGCGGCGGGATTGCAGGGAGGCGCGGCGCGGCGCCATCCAGTCGGCGAGCGAATAGCCCTGCTGGTCGAGAAACCCGGCCAGCACCGCCTGGTTCACTGGCGCCGAGTTCACCGAGACGTAGCTCTTGATCGCCGCCAGTTGCTGGGCGAGCGTGCCGCCGTCGACCGCGCTGTCGGCCACCATGACGGCCAGGCGCAGGCCGGGCAGAAAGGTCTTGGCGAAGGTTTCGATGTAGATCACGCGGCCGAACGGGTCGAGCGACTTCATGGTCGGCGTCGACTGGCCGTCATAGGCGTACCAGCGATAGGCGACGTCCTCGAGAATGTAGAGGTCGTGGCGGTCGGCCAGCTCGATCAGGCGCCGGCGCTCGGCCGTCGTTAGGTGGCGGCTGGACGGATTGGCGAAGTCCGGCACCAGATAGAGCGCGCCGACCGGCGGCCGGCCGGCATCGCGTCCGGCCAGGGCATGCGCGACGCGGTCGACGAATTCCCCGTCATCGGGCACGACCTCGACCGGAATGCCGAGGACATCGGCGGCGCCGGTCAACCCGACATAGGTCGGGTCCGCCGCCAGGACGCATTTATCGCGCCCGACCAGGCCCGACAGGCAGATGGCGATCGCTTCCTGGGCGCCGTTGGTGATCATGCAGCCCTCGGGCGTGGTGCGGATACCGGCATCGTTCGCCAGATACCGGCCGACGGCGTCCAGGATGATGCCGTTCGTGGCGCTGTACTGGCCGATCGTCAGCCAGGCATCGTCGCCGGCGCCGGCATCGATGGCCTTGTTCCGGTCGACGAAGTTGGCGAGCCATTCGGGCACGCGCGCGGTCTCGATAAACCGATCCGGTGGCCGGCCGGCGAAGAACGAGATCGCGTCGGGGAAGATCAGCTCCGCGTCGTTCAGCAGCTTCATGGTGTTGCTGACATCGATATCGCCGGCCACGTCGGCTCCTTTCGCTCCAGGTTTTCAAGGAAAACTCGAAACGCGAACGCTGACCACCATCTCCGTACGCGGGAAATGTAAGCGATTCAATCGCGGATGCCAGTGACATTTGCGGATTTATCAGCCGCCGGCGGCGCGGCGCAGCTCGGCGACCCGTGCCAGCGCCTGGTCGCGGGAGGCGAGCATGCTGGGATCGCGGCTGGCGTCGGCGGCCGTGGCATAGCGCACCGTCGCCAGGGCGTGGGCCGCCTGCACCTTCTTGCCGCGGTGGGCGAAGGCGACCCAGGCCTCGGGCCAGACGCTGCAGCCGCGGTGGTTGACGACGACATACCAGTCGCGGCCGGTGGCGCCGATTTCGGCCTCGATGACGTCGTGAACGTCGTTGACGATCCTGGAATCGCTGAAGACGAGGTCGCTGAAATCGATCTCGACCACGTCGATGGCGTCATGGAAGCGAATGCGGCCGGCATGGCCGCGGTAGATCTCCGGCGAGAGCGCGGCCGCCGGCCGCGACTGCGCGCGCAGGCCGGCGGCATAGACCGTCTCGGCCAGCTCGGCCACGCCCTGTTCCAGCCGGGCGCATTCGCGCAGCGCCGTCTCGATGAACCGGTGCCGCTCGTCGGCGGCCAGGTCCGGATAGTCGCGCAGGATTTCGATGGCGCCGCGCACCGCGGTCAGCGGCGAGACGAAGTCCTGCTCGAGCTTGGTGTTCAGCGCGAGCGGCAGGGGCGTGCCGGCGGCGGGCTCGGGCATCCGACCTTTCCTCCGGGCGGCGCCAGCCCGCTCAGATCGCGAGATATTGCTGGCGCAGGTCGGCGTCGTCGAGCACCGCCTGCGAGGTGCCGTCGAACACCACCTGGCCCATGTCGAGGATGATGGCGCGGTCGGCGAGGTGCAACGCCGCGATGGCGTTCTGCTCGACGATGATCGTGGTCATGCCGAGCGACTTGATCTGCTCCAGCGTCCGCTCGATCTCCTGCACGATCACCGGCGCCAGGCCCTCGTAGGGCTCGTCCAGCAGCAGCAGCTTGACGTCGCGCGCCAGCGTGCGGCCGATGGCCAGCATCTGCTGCTCGCCGCCCGACAGCGTCGTGCCCTCCTGCCGGCGGCGCTCGCCGAGCCGGGGGAACAGGTCGTAGATGCGCTCGATCGACCAGCCGACCGGCGGCGCGATCTGCGCCAGCTTCAGGTTCCTCTCGACGGTGAGGCCCTGGATGATGCGCCGGTCCTCGGGCACCAGGCCGATGCCGGTCTGGGCCGCCTGGTGCGCCTTCATCTCGTGCAGCGGCTTGTGGTCGAGCCAGATCTCGCCGCTCTTCAGCGCCGGGTCGTCGACCCGGGCGATGGCCCGCAGGGTCGAGGTCTTGCCGGCGCCGTTGCGGCCCAGCAGCGCGACGATCTCGCCCTCGCGGATGTCGAAGCTGACGCCCTGGACGATATAGCTCTCGCCGTAATAGGCGTGGATGTCCCAGCAGGAGAAATAGGCCGGCTGGCCGCCGGTGGTCAGCGTCGGCCGCTTGCCCGGGGCCGCGCCCTGGAACTGGTCGCCGCCAAGGAGGGTTTCCGGCCGGTCGGGGCTGTTCATCTGCGTCTCCGCCACGTGCGCCGCGCTCATAGGTGGGCTCCTCCGAGATAGGCTTCCTGGACGCGCGGATCGCCCTTGATGCTGTCGGGCAGGCCCTCGGCGATCACGGTGCCCTGGGCCAGGACGCTGATCTTGTCGGCGAGCGAGAAGACGACGTGCATGTCGTGCTCGATCACCACCATGGTCACGCCACTGTCGGCGATCCGCTTCATCAGGTCGATGGTATTGTTGGTGTCGGCGCGCGCCATGCCGGCCGTCGGCTCGTCGAGCAGCAGCAGCTTCGGGTCCTGCACCAGGCACATGGCCAGCTCCAGCCGCCGCTTGTCGCCGCGCGAGAGCTGGCCGGCGACGGCGTGCGCCTGGCCGGCGAGCCCGACGTCGGACAGCATGGCCATGGCCTTGGCGTAGATGTCGGCCTCGCCGGCGACCGAGCGCCAGGCGTTCATGGTGAAGGCGCCGTCGCGCTTGGCGAAGGCCGGGATCATGACGTTGTCCAGCAGGCTCAGGTCGCCGAAGATCTCCGGCGTCTGGAACACGCGGGCGACGCCGGTCTGGTTGATCTCGTGCGGCTTGATGCCGAGCAGCGACTGGCCGTCGAAGGTGACCGATCCGGTGTCCGGCTCGAGCCGGCCGACGGAGCAGTTGAGCAGCGTCGACTTGCCGGCGCCGTTCGGGCCGATGATGGCGTGCACCGTGCCGGCCTCGACCTCCAGGTTCACCTCGTTCAGCGCCTGCAAGCCGCCGAAATGCTTGTTGACGTTCTGGACCGAGAGAATGTTCATGCCGCCCCCCTATGCCGTCGCCGCCGGCGACAATTCGGGCGCGCCGCCGCCACCGCCGAAGCGGCCCGCGATCCAGGCCCGCAGCCGGTTGAAGCCTTCCATCAGGCCACCCGGCAGGAAGATCACGATGATCATGAACAGGGCACCCAGCGTCAGGTGCCAGCCCTCGCCGACGAACAGGGACGTCAGCGAAACCATCAGGTGCTGCAGCCCTTCCGGCAGGAAGTCGAAGGCCTGCAGCAGGATGCCCTCGTTGAAGGCCGAGAAGATGTTCTCGAAATACTTGATGGCGCCGGCGCCGATCACCGGACCCAGCAGGGTGCCGGCGCCGCCGAGGATGGTCATCAGCACGACCTCGCCGGACGCCGTCCACTGCATGCGCTCGGCGCCGGCCAGCGGGTCGGTCACCGCCATCAGGCCGCCGGCGAGACCGGCATACATGCCCGAGATCACGAAGGCCGCCATCGCGTAGGGCCGGGTGTTGAGGCCGGTATAGTTCATCCGGTTCTGGTTCGACTTCACCGCGCGCAGCATCATGCCGAACGGCGAGCGGAAGATGCGCATGGCGACGAAGAAGCAGAGGATCAGCATCACGGCGCAGAAATAGAAGCCGGGATAGCCGGTCATGTTGATGCCGAACAGGTCGGACGACGGCAGCACGGCGCCGTAGTCGCGCCCGAGGGCGACGTCGAGGACCCGCGGGTCCGACTGCGCGAGCTGCAAACCGGTCTCGCCGTTGGTGATCGGCGTCAGCACCGAATAGGCGAGGTTGTAGCTCATCTGCGCGAAGGCGAGCGTCAGGATCGAGAAGTAGATGCCCGAACGCCTGAGCGAGATGAAGCCGATCAGCGCCGCGAACAGGCCGCCGATCAGGGTCGCGAGGATGATCGCCGGGATCGGGTTCATGCTGAGTAGCTTGAAGGTCCACACGGCCGTATAGGAGCCGACGCCCAGGAACGCGGCATGGCCGAAGGACAGGTAGCCGGTCAGGCCGAACAGGATGTTGAAGCCCAGCGCGAAGATGCCGAAGATGGC
>JANQKO010000412.1 GCA_028281075.1 Alphaproteobacteria bacterium
GGCAAAGGCGCGCCACAGCCTGTCGCAGGACGAGACCAACGCGCTGCTGGTCCGCCCCGCGCGGGCCGGCAAGCGCGTGCTGCGCCTGAAGGGCGGCGATCCCTTCGTGTTCGGCGCAAGGCGTCGACTTCCTCGCCGCCGCGGCCGAACACGAAGGGATCGCCGCCCTTCAGGCGCAGCACGCGCTTGCCGGCCCGCGCGTGGCGGACCAGCAGCGCGTTGGTCTCGTCCTGCGACAGGCTGTGGCGCGCCTTTGCCTTGCCCACGTAAACGCGCTCGGCGTCGCGGCGCACGTAGTCCAGCAGATCCGGGCCGATCAGGCGGTCGTGGACGACGATGTCGCAATTCTGCATCAGCCGCAGCGCCCGCAGCGTCAGCAGATCCGGGTCGCCGGGCCCGGCGCCGACGATATGGACGATACCGTCGCCGCGCGCCGCCGCGTCCGGCAGGTTGACCAGCGCCAGCATATGCTCACGCGCCGTCGTCTCGTTGCCGGACAGCACCGCCTCGGCGATCGGGCCGTCGAAAAAGCGCTCCCAGAACCGCCGCCGGTCGTCGCCGTCGGGCAGGGTGGCGGCGACGGCCTGCCGGAAGGCGCGGGCGAAACGGGCGAGCCGGCCGGTGCCGGCCGGCAGCAGGCGCTCGATCTGTGCTCGGATGCGGCGGACCAGCACCGGCGCGGCGCCACCGGAACCGATGGCCACGATCACCGGATCGCGGTCGACGATCGCCGGCATGACGAAGGTCGAGAGTCTCGGCGTGTCGACGACGTTCACCGGCACACCGGCCGCTTGCGCCGATCGGGCGACCTGGTGGTCGACGTTCACGCGGCCGGTGGCGCTGATCACCAGCGCGTTGCCTGTCACGTCGTCGAGCTCGAACCGGCGCCGTTTCAGCACCACGTCGCCGCGCCGGGCGAGCTCGGCGATCTCGTCGCAGGCGGCCGGCGCGACGACGGTGATCCCGGCCTCGGCCTTGCGCAGCAGGCGGATCTTACGGGCCGCGATCTCGCCGCCGCCGACGACCAGGCAGGTCCGGCCGGCCAGCTCCAGAAAGACCGGGAAGGCGCTCATGACGCCACGACCGGCGACGAAGGGAATTGTAGAGAGAGGTCGGCTCTTGGCCCGTACACGGTATGCTCCTGTGACATCCCATTACGGGCCCACGGAGCATTCCCCGTGGCGCTTTAGCAGTTTGTAACGCGGATGCAAGCTGCCCGATCAAATCGCCGCGAGTCCGTTGAGGTGGACCAGTCCCGTAACGCTTGCGATATTAGTAAGGAGCTTTGCGGCGGGATGTCAATGCTATTTACGCTTCATCCCGTATGAATTTTTCTATTCACACAAATTCATGCGGAAATAACTCTGGCGGGTCAAAACCGGTCGGGGCGGAACGGCGTGACGTCGAACGGGGTCGGCCGTCCGCCGACGAGATCGGCGATCAGGCGGCCCGTGACCGGCCCGAGCGTCAGGCCGAGATGGCCATGGCCGAAGGCGAAATAGACCGAGCCATGCCGTGGCGAGCGTCCGATCACGGGCAGCGAATCCGGCATCGACGGCCGGAAGCCGAGCCATTCGCGGTCAACGTCGCCGCCCAGCCCGGGCAGCGCCCGCCGCGCCGCCGGCAGCAGGCGACGGATGGCGGTGAAGTCGGGCGGCGCATCGAGACCGGCCAGCTCGACGCCGCTGGTGAGCCGGATGCCGTCCTCCATCGGCGCCAGCACGAAGGCGTGATCGCCGATCACCGTCGGCCGGCGCAGGCCGGGTCCGTCACAGGCCGGCAGGTTGAGGTGATAGCCGCGCTCGGTGTCGAGCGGCACCGGGCTGCCGAGCTGTGCCGCCAGCGGCCTCGACCAGGCGCCCGCGGCGATCACCAGCACGTCCAGCGGGTGCCGGCCGGTCGCGGTGACAAGGTCGGTCGGTCCGTCCGGCCCGATATCGATGCGCGTGACCTCTTCGGCCAGGATCTCGCCGCCATTGGCGACGACGTGGGCGGCCCAGCCGTCGACCAGACGGTGCGGGTTGCTGGCGAAGCCGGCGTCGGGCTGGAAGATGCCGTGCCGGAAGATCGGCGCCAGGCCGGGTTCGAGCTGGCGGATCTCGTCCGCGGTCAGCACCTCGAAGCGGACGCCATGGCGCGTCATCAGCGCGCGGTCGGCGGCCGTCGTCGCGAAGGCGGCGTCGGTCTCGTAGACCTTGAACCAGCCGACGCGATGCACGACGTTCTCGACCCGGCAGAGGTCGAGCTGTTCGGCATGCGCCTCGTAGGCCGACATCACCAGCGGCGCCAGCGCCCGGGCCAGGACCTCGACACGCGCCGGCGTCCCGGCCCGCAGGAAGCGCCAGAGCCAGGGCGCCAGTCTTGGCAGGTAGGTCGGACGGATACGCAGCGGACCGAGAGGATCCAGCAGCATCCTCGGCACCCGCCGCCACAGGCCCGGCATGCTGACGGGCGTCACGGCGCCGTTGGCGATGGCGCCGGCATTGCCGAACGAGGTGGCGGTGCCCG
>JANQKO010000455.1 GCA_028281075.1 Alphaproteobacteria bacterium
GAGCTCGACGACGCGCTGGCCCAGCTCGTCGATGCCGAGTTGATCTTTCGCCGCGGCCCGCCGGCAAACGCGCGCTTCGAATTCAAGCATTCGCTGGTCCGCGACGCCGCCTATGAATCGCTGCTGAAGAGCACGCGGCAACGCTATCACCAGGCCATCGCCCGCACCTTCGAGGACCAGTTTCCGCACCTGATGGAACAGGAACCCGAGGTCCTGGCCCATCACTTCACGGAAGCCGGCCTGACCGACCGCGCCATCCATTACGGCCGGCAGGCGGGCAAGCGGGCGACCAAGCGGTCGGCGAACGCCGAGGCGATCGCCCACCTGACCAAGGCGCTGGAACTGCTGGACGTCCTGCCGGAGAGCGGCGAGCGCGACGCCCTGGAACTGGACCTGCAGATCGCGCTGACCGAGCCCATCGTCTCGTCGGCCGGCTATGCCTCGCCGCAACTCGAACGCACCTTCACCCGGGCGCTCGAACTGTGCCGCCGGGTCGACGACACGGCGAAGGTCTTTCCGGTGCTGAACGGACGCTGGGTGTTCCACTACGGCCGCGGCGAAACCGAAAAATCGCGCGCGCTGGCCGAGGAGTTCCTGCGGCTCGCCGAGCACCAGGAATCCGCCGCCGCGCAGCTCGCGGGCAACCGCATGCTGGGGACATCGCTGCTGATGGCCGGCGAGCTCGAGCCGGCGCACACCCATCTCCAGCGCGCCACCCGGCACGAGGTGCCCGCCGACCAGCGGTCGATCACCTTCCAGTCGGGCTACGTGGCCGGGCTCTGCTACATGTCCTGGACGCTCTGGCATCTCGGCCGCCATGACCAGGCGCTGGCGCGCGGCGAACGGGCGCTCGACCGGGCCCGAGCGCTGTCGCACGCGAACACGCTCGGCATCGCCATATCCCATGCCGGCATGATCCTGCGGGCCTTCTGCCGCGACTGGGCGCGGGTTCAGTCGCACGCGGAAGCGCTGACCGCGCTCGCCGCCGAGCAGGACCTGATGCATTGGTCGGCCGTCGGCGGGGTCTGCCAGGGCTGGGCGATGTGCCGGCAGGGCGATCCGCGGGACGGCATCGAGGCGATCCGGGCCGGGCTGGCGGCGCTCGATTCGACCGGCTACGCCCGGCTCTGGCGGCCGATCTTCCTGTGCGCGCTGGCCGAGGCGCTCGGCGACGCCGACCGGGTCGAGGACGGCCTGAAGGTCCTCGACGAGGCGGAAGCGGTGACGGCCGGGAACGGCGAGCGCTGGTTCGAGGCCGAACGCTTCCGGGTCAAGGGCGACCTGCTGGCCATGACGCCGGCGTCCGGCGACGGCGCGGCCGAACCCTGCTTCAAGCAGGCGCTCGCGGTCGCGCGGCGGCAGGGGTCGCGGGCGCTGGAGCTGCGCGCGGCGACCAGCTTCGCGCGCCATCTTCGGCATCGGAACCGGCGCGCCGAAGCCCGTGATCTGCTGCGGCCGATCTATGACGGCCTGACCGAGGGCCGGTCCATGCCCGACCTGGTCGACGCGCGGGAACTGCTCGCCGAACTGGCCTGACCGCGCCGGTCCGTCCTCCAGCCCCGGTGTCGTTGACAGGATTCGAGTCACCGGCGATAAGACAATCTCGGTTCGTGACAATCCGACGACGGGCTGGCGAGAGGGCATCTGTGAATACCGATACGATTACCGACAGGGAGTCGGTCGCGTCCGCGGTGTGCGACATCATCGCCGAAACACTCAACATCCCGCGCGCGGCCGTCGGCAAGGACACTGGCCTGGACAGCGACCTCGGCATCGACTCGATGGCGCTTATCGAAACCCAGGTCGCGATCGAGGAGCGGTTCGGCATCACCATGCTGGACGTCGACGAAATGGAGGCGCGCGAGCCGAAGACCGTCGACGACCTGGTCGACGTGGTGCTGGAACAGATGGCGGCGGTGAAACACTGATGGAAGCGCGCACGCCGATCGAGCAAGCCGCATCCCGGCGGTCGCCGGACGAACAGCGCGGTTTCGAGCGTGAACAGGTCGCGGCCCACTACGAACACGATCCGGAGATCTTCTCGCTGGTCCTGGACAGCCAGCTCGCCTATTCGACGGGCATCTATCTGCACGACGACGACGACCTGGAAACGGCGCAGCGCCGCAAGTTCGCGCATTTCCGGAACCTGCTGCAGATCAAGCCGGGCGAAAAGGTGCTCGACGTCGGCTGCGGCTGGGGCAGCGTGATGCTGAACCTGGCCGCCGGGACGGACGGTGTCTTTCACGGCATCACGCTGAGCGAGCGCCAGCGCGACGTGCTGCTGGAACGCGCCGAGGCGCGCGGCCTGTCGGACCGCATCACCGTCGACCTGACGCATGTCGAGGACCTGGACCTGGCCGCGGAATCCGTCGACGCCGTGATCTTCTGCGGCAGCATCGTACACATGCACAACCGCGAGGCGGTGCACCGCCGGGTCGGCGACATCCTGCGCCCGGGCGGCCGGCTGCTGATCTCCGACTGCTACTTTCCCACCGAGCCTCGCGGCCCGCGCGACAGCAACGCCACCGACTACATCCTGTCGAAGGCCATGGGCTATTGCCGCCTGATGTCGCTGCCGGAAGAGCTGGAGCTCATCGGGCGGGCCGGCCTGGACGTGCGGCTGGTCGAGGACATGACCGGCTCCTATGTCCGCACGGTCGCCGACTGGATCGACAACATCCGGCGAAACCGTGCCCGCATCGAGGCGCTGGCGCCCGGCTTCGCCCGCCTGCTGCAGTGCTACATGACCGTCGGCCGCACCTCGTTCGCCCGGCGCACGGCGCTGGAATACATGATCCTCGCGGCCAAGGGCCATGCCGACACCGCGCCGAAGCACTGGGCCGTCACCGACGCGCGATAATGACCTCGCTGGTCGATCGTCTGCGGCGGCGCGCCGAACGGGAACCCGATAGCCCGGCGATCCGGTTCCATGACGCCGATGGCTGGCGGTCCTGGACCTGGGCCGGCTTCTGGCACGAGGCACGCCGCGTCGCCGGCGGCCTCAAGGCGGCGGGCGTGCGGCCGGGCGAACACGTCCTGGCCATGGTCCCGCGGTCGCGGCCGGCGGTCGCCACCCTGTTCGGCGTCTGGGCCGCCGGCGGGGTGCCGATCCAGATCGGCCGCCCGTTCCGGCTCGACGACATCGCCGGCCTCAACACCCATCTCCGGTCGGTCGCCGACCGCTTCGACGCGAAGCTGGTGGTCGCCGGCCGCGACCTCGCCCGGCATATCGATAACGCGCCGTCGCCGCCGCTCGTGATCGCCGAGGACCTGGCCCAGGCGGCGCCGGCGCCCGTGCCCGACACGCCACGCACCGATCTGATCCAATTGACCAGCGGCAGCGTGGCGGCGCCGCGCGGGGTGGTCATCCCCAACGACCGGCTGCTGGCGCATCTCGCCGCGATCAGCACGGCCCTGCCGCCCGGCCGGGACGCGGTCGGCGTAAGCTGGCTGCCGCTGCACCACGACATGGGCCTGATCGGCGGCCTGCTGTACCCGTTCTACAATGGCTTCATCGTCAACCTGATGTCGCCGCTGGACTTCCGCCGCAATCCCTATGCCTGGCTGCGCGCGATCTCGTCGTTCCAGGCAACGCACACGGTCGGGCCACCCTCGGCCTACGCGCTGATCGACCGCTTTGCCCGGCGGGCGATCGCCGACCGGCTGGACTTCAGCCGCCTGCGCTGCGCCATGGTCGGCGCCGAGCCGATTCCACCCGACGTGCTGCGGCGGGTGGCGGACAGCTTCGGCCCTTGCGGATTTCGGGCCGCCGCCTTCCTGCCGGTCTACGGCCTGGCGGAAGCGACGGTCGCGGTGACCTTCGCATCGCCCGGGCAAGCGCCGACGGTCGACCGCGTGTCGGCCGACGCCCTGGCCCGGGACGGTCGCGCGGCGGTGGACGATACCGGCGATGCCCTGGCGTTCACCGGCGTCGGCCGGCCCATTCCGGGCGTCGAGCTGCGGGTCGACGACGGCACCGGCGGCCGGGCCGACGAGCGCGTGGTCGGCCCGATCATGGTGCGGACGGTGTCCGGCATGACCGGCTATTACGACGATCCGACGGCGACCGAGGCGGCCTTTGATGACGGCTGGCTGAAAACCGGGGACCTCGGCTATCTGGCCGACGGCGAGCTCTACGTGACCGGCCGGCAAAAGGACCTCATCATCCGCGCCGGCCGCAACCTGGTGCCCTCGGTCGTCGAGCAGATCGCCGCCGACATCGACGGGGTCCGACCGGGCGGCGTGGCGGCGGTCGGCCTCCGCAATGAACGGCGCGCCACCGAGCACGCCGTCCTCGTCGCCGAGACGCGCCTGACGGCCGACCGCCGGCCGGACCTGGCCGCGCGTATCCAGTCGGCGCTGAAGCACCGCGGCTTGGATGTCGATCAGATCCGGTTCGTCGCCCCGCATACGCTGCCGAAAACCTCCAGCGGCAAGCTGCGCCGGCGGGCGATTGCCCGGTCGCTCGAGGCCGGCGAGCTGTGAGCGCCGACGGGGTGACGGTGGCGCCGGTCGACGACGGCGCCGCGCTGAAGACCTTCATCACCCTGCCGCGGCGCATCTATGCCAACGACCCGCTCTGGGTCCAGCCGCTCGAATTCGAGCGGCGCGGTCACCTGAACCGCAAATCCAATCCGTTCTTCGGCCATGCCGACGCAGCCTTCTGGCTGGCCTGGCGCGACGGCCGGCCAGTCGGCCGGATCAGCGCCCAGGTCGACCGCATGTCCCTCGCGCGGCATGACGACGCGACGGGGCATTTCGGCTTCCTGGAGGCCGACGACGATCCGGCCGTGTTCGCGGCGCTGTTCGGCGCGGCCGAGGACTGGCTGCGGCGCCACGGCATGAAACGGGCGCGCGGTCCGTTCTCGCTCTCGATCAACGACGAATCCGGCCTGCTGGTGGAGGGCTTCGATACGGCGCCGTTCATGATGATGGGGCACGCGCCGGCCTATTACGGCGGCAGGGTCGAGCAGCAGGGCTATGGCAAGGCCAGGGACCTGCTGGCCTATATCTACGACTTCTCCCGGCCGCTGCCGGCCTTCGTCGAGACCATGGCCGAAAAGGCCAGGACCAGCCACAAGATCGTCGTCCGCAGCCTGACCGGCGCCAACTATGCGCGCGATATCTCGGTCATCATGGACATCTTCAACGATGCCTGGTCCGCCAACTGGGGGTTCGTGCCCTTCGCCGAGGACGAGATCCAGCACGTGGCGAAGGAGCTGAAGCCGCTGCTGCGCGACGACTTCGTCTGCATCGCCGATGTCGACGGCACGCCGGCCGCGATGATGGTCGGCCTGCCGAACCTGAACGAGGCCATTCGGGACCTGAACGGCCGGCTGCTGCCGTTCGGCTGGGCCAGGCTGTTATGGCGCCTCAAGCTCGGCGCGGTGGCGACGGCGCGC
Organism: Alphaproteobacteria bacterium; assembly: GCA_028281075.1. GTDB lineage: Bacteria > Pseudomonadota > Alphaproteobacteria > JANQKO01. The sequence continues at coordinate 5,403 of JANQKO010000455.1, forward strand.
GTGCCGCTGATGGGCGTGCGGCGGGCCTATCACCGCACGCCGGTCGGCGCGGCCCTGGCCTGCGCCATCATCAGCCGGATCCGCGCCAGCGGCATCAGGCACGGCGTCCGGCAGGTCGAGGCGAGCTGGATCCTGGAGGACAATATGGGCATGCGCCGCCTGGTCGAATCCGCCGGCTGCCGCCACTACAAGACCTACCGCGTCTACGAAAAGGCCTTGAACTGACGCAGCGCGACGCCGTCAGGCGTTGGCCTTGCGGCGCGCCTCCTCGCGCAGCTCGACGCGCCGGATCTTGCCGGAGATGGTCTTCGGCAAGGCTTCGCGAAATTCGATCTCGCGGGGATACTTGTAGGGCGCGGTCAGTTCCTTGACGAAGGACTGGATGTCCTCCTTCAGCATCTCCGAGGGCTCGAAGCCGGGTGCCAGCGTGATATAGGCCATGACGATCTCGCCGCGCAGCTTGTCCGGCATGGCGACGACGGCGGACTCCAGGACCGCCTTGTGCTCGATCAGCGCGCTCTCGACCTCGAACGGACTGATGCGATAGCCCGCCGACGAGATGATGTCGTCCGACCGCCCGACGAACCAGAGATAGCCGTCCTTGTCGCGGGTCGCGGTGTCGCCGGTATAGTACCAGCCGTTGCGGAACGACTGTTCCGTCGACGCCGGATCCCGGAAATAGCCGTCGAACAGACCCGGCGGATAGGGATCGGTGATCCGCACCGCGATGTGGCCGACATCGTCGTCGCCGACGATGTTGCCGTCGTCGTCGATCACGTCGACGTCGAGGCCGGGCACCGGCCTGCCCATGGAACCCGGCCGGATCTCCATGCCGGGGAAGTTGGCGACGATGTTGACCGTCTCGGTCTGGCCGTAGCCGTCATAGACGTCGCAGCCGCTCGCCGCCTTCCAGGCCCGCATGGCTTCCGGGTTCAGCGGTTCGCCCGCCCCCATGCAATGGCGCAGCGAGCTCAGGTCATACGGGCTTGTGTCCATCTGCGCGAAGACACGATAGATCGTCGGCGGCGCGCAGAACGTCGTCACCTTGAAGCGTTCGATCAGCTTCAGATGCATCTCGGCATCGAAGCCCTCGCCGTCATAGAGCATGATGGTGGCGCCCGACAGCAGCGGCGGGAACAGCAGACCCCAGGCCGCCTTGGCCCAGCCGGTGTCGGTCAGCGTCCAGTGCACGTCGTCCGGCGTCAGGCCCATCCAGTAGTTGGCCGTGATCGTATGCGCCAGGGCATAGCCGTAGTCACGGCCGACCATCTTCGGCATCGACGTGGTGCCGGAGGTGAAATAGACCATCATCAGATCGCTGGCGGCCGTGGGCGGCACCCGCGGCGGCGCGTCCGGGGCGGCCGCGCAGGCGGTCTCGAAACCGGTCCAGCCGTCGCGGTCCCCGCCGATCACGATCAGCGTCTCCAGCGACGGACAATTGTCGCGGATCTGCTCGACCTTGGCCGCGTGCTCGCCGGTGACGATGGCGAGCTTCGCCTCGGCCCGGTTGATGCGGTATTCGATATCCTTGGCGGTCAGCAGGTTGGTGCCCGGCATCGACACCACGCCCGCCTTCATGCAGCCCAGCAGCACGTGATACCAGGCCGGAACACGCGGGATCACGACCAGCGCGAAGTCGCCCTTCGCGGCGCCGAGATCGAGCAGCACGTTGGCGAACCGGTTCGACATCCGGTCCAGGTCCGAATAGCGCAGCCGCTCGACCCGCTCGCCGGTCTTGTCGATGGCGATCAGCGCGTCCTTGTCGGCCTCGCGGCCGCGCTTCGCCACCACGTCGAAGGCGAAGTTGTAGTGCTCCGGCATGTCGAGCTCGAACGCCGCCCGCATGCCGTCATAATCGAAGCCCGAAGCTTCCGTACCCATCAAACCCCTCCCATCGGCTTACCCGTGAACGATGCCGGGTCTGGCGGGCTCTATCTTAACCTCCGACCGGGTAATGGCTACTCCGCAGCTTGCACCGCCGCCACGGGCGCGACCTCGACAAGGTTGTCGGAGAACGTCGGCGCGTTGCCGAGATCGGCATAGGCACCGGAATTCACCGCCTGCACGGTCGCCTCGCCACGGCTCAGCTTGCGCCAGTAGCCGAGCGGCGCCACGACCACGCCCGGCATCACGTCCTCGTCGACCCTGGCGACGGCCTGGAACGAGCCCCGGTCGTTGCTGACGATGACCGGCATGCCGTCGCCGATGTTGCGGTCCCGCGCGTCCGCCGGGCTCAACATCAGCGCCTGTTCGCCGGCATGGTGCAGTTGCTGCGGCATGTTGCCGTAGCTCGAATTCATGAAGGCGTGGCTCTTCGGCGACATCAAGTTCAAGGGATAGCGCTTCGCCAGCGCCGGATTGGTCGCCGGCGACTCGTTCGGCGGGATGTAGTGCGGCAGCGGGTCGACCGGCTCGCCGGACTGGAACTCCTCCGAGCCCTGGCGGAACAGCGACAGCACGAAATTGCCGTTCTCGGCCATCGACGCCTTGAACTCGCATTTGCCCGACGGCGTCAGGAAGTTGCCTTCCCGGTGCGGCGCATAGGTCTCGGGCGCGCCGACGTTGAGCCGCGCGTAACCGGTCTCGCGCAGCTTGTCGAGACCGATACCCCCCAGCGCCGGACTCGACCAGTCCAGCGCCTCCTCGATCATCCGCGCGTCGCTGCGCTGGAAGAACGGATCGTCAAAGCCCATGGTCGCGGCCAGCCGGCGGAACAGCTCGGTGTTCGGCACCGCCTCGCCCAACGGCTCGATCGCCTTGTTGTTGAACGACAGATAGAGATGGCCCCAGGAGAACATGATGTCCTCCTGCTCCAATTGCGTCGTCGCCGGCAGGATGATGTCGGCATACTGCGCCGTGTCGGTGATGAAGTGCTCGCTGACGACCGTGAACAGGTCCTCGCGGGCGAGGCCACGCAGCAGCTTGCCCTGCTCGGGCGCCACGACGGCCGGGTTCGAGTTGTAGACGAACAACGACTTGATCGGCGGGTCAAGGTCCATCTCGCCGACCAGCGCCGGGCCCAGGCGCCACTGGTTCAGCACGCGCGTCCCCGGCGTCTGCAGATCGGGCCGCAGCAGCTTGCCCCAGTCCATGGGAAAGGCCCAGATCGGCAGTTGCAGGATGCCGCCGCCGACATGCCGCCAGGCGCCGGTCAACGCCGGCAGGCAGGCCACCGCGCGCACGGTCTGGCCGCCGCCGGCATGCCGCTCGATGGCGACGCCGATGCGGACCACGGCCGGATTGGTGGTCGCGAACTCGCGGGCCAGCGTGCGGATGTCCTCGGCCGGAATGCCGGTGATCGCCGCGACCTTGTCGACCGGATAATCCGCCGCGCGCTGTTTCAGCTCGTCATAGCCCAGCGTGTAGTCGGCCACGTAGTCATGGTCGACCAAATCCTCCTCGATGATCACGTTGATCATGCCCAGCGCCAGCGCCGCGTCGGTGCCGGGCCGGATCGGGATGTGCCAGTCGGCCTTCTTCGCCGTGCGCGTCCTGACCGGATCGATCACCACGACCTTGGCGCCCTGCGCCTGCGCCTCGGCGATGAACGGCCAGTGGTGCAGGTTGGTGCTCATGGTGTTGCAGGCCCAGAGCACGATGTATTTGGAGTAGCGGAAGGCCTCGGGGTCGACGCCGGGGGTCGGACCGATGGTCATGAAATAGGCGGTGCAGGAGCCGGAGTCGCAGAAGGTGCGCTCGCTGATCGTGGCACCCAGCTTGTTGAAGAAGGGATCGCCGACGTTCAGGCCGTTCAGGATGCCTTCGGTACCGAGGTAGCTGTACGGCAGGATCGCCGCCGGACCGTGCTCGTCGATGATCGCGGTCCAGCGCCGCTTGATCTCGTCCAGCGCCTCGTCCCAGCTTATGCGCGCGAACCTGCCGCTGCCCTTTGGACCGCTGCGCCGCAGGGGATGCAGCACGCGGTCGGGGCTGTAGACCCGGTCCTGGTAGTTGTTGACCTTGACGCAGAGCCCGCCGCGCGTGAACGGATGATCGGGGTTGCCGCGCACCGCCGTGGCGCGGCCGTCCTCGACCGTGATCAGCATCGAGCAGGTGTCGGGACAGTCATGCGGGCAGGCGCCCACCACGGTGGTCTCGGTCATCGGTCGTTCCCCTGTTCAGGCGCGGTCCGCTCGGGCGGACGCTTGTTCCGGCCTCCAGGATAATCCCCGTCGGGTCGGTGGGATTTGTCCGATCGTGCTGACGTGTTGTCCGAACGTGCGGTGGTGCCGCGCCACCGCCGGCGTTTGGCATGGCGGCACCCCGCCTATTCGGTTAGCCTGGGGCGACAATCACTGCCGGCATCGACAGTCGGCGAAACGAACCCGGCGTCACCGGGAAACAGGCGAGGTCGGAGCAAGCCAGTGTCGGGGCTGCTTGGTCACGGCGACGAGAAATACACCACGGGCGTCTGCTTGGCCTCGAGCCACGGTCGCGCCTGGGACGGCCTGCTGGCCGAGCGATGGCGCCATCGGCCCGGCGATCTGGCCGAGATCGAGCCACGCGAGACCGAGGTCGTCGTGCTGATCGACGGCCGTCTGAACGTGCGCCGGCGCGGCGACGGCCGCCTGCAGCAGACAACGGCCGTGCCCGGCACGGTCTGGCTCTGCCCGGCCGGCATTCGCGAGGACATGATCCGCCTGCATGGCGAGATCAGCGAAAGCGTTCATCTCTATCTGCCGGCGGTCCCGCTCGACACGACGGCGCTTACCGAGTTCGACCGCGATCCCGCGAACGTCCGACTGCAGTATGATGGCGGCTTCCACGATCCGCTGATCGAGCAGATCGCGCGCGCCGTCCGCGCCGAGCTGTCCGACCCGGCGCCGGCCAGCGGCCTGCTGATCGAAAGCCTGAGCGCGACGCTGGCCGCCTACCTGCTGCGCCACCACTCGAACCTCGACCCGGCCGCCGCGCGTCTGCCCCGGGCCGATGGCGCGCTCGACCTGCGCCGGCTGAACCGGGTGAAGGACTATGTCGCCGCCAATCTCGCCGACGAGCTGGGCCTTCGGGAGCTGGCCGGCATCGCCTGCCTCAGCCACCACCACTTCGCCCGCGCCTTCAAGGCCGCGGTCGGCGAGACGCCGCACCGTTATGTCGTCGCGCAGCGGCTGCAACGCGCCAGGGCCATGTTGTGGGCGCGGGAATACAGCCTGAGCGAAATCGCCGCCGCCTGCGGCTTCGCCGACCAGGCCCATTTCGGCCGCAGCTTCAAGCGCGCCACCGGCCTGTCGCCGGGCGCCTATCGCGCGCTCAGCATCTAACACCTCAACAGATTGTTCACTCGGCCGCGCCGGCATAGGTGTCGGCGACGATATCGGCGACGAGCTGCCGGATCTCGTCCGGTGAGAACGGCTTCTCCAGGCAGCGCGCGCCGGTGTCGGTCAGGAACCGCCGTACCGACTGTCCCAGCGCGTCGCCGGTAATGAAGGCCAGCCGCCGCGCGGTCCGCGGCGCCTCCCGGCGCAAGGCCTCATAGAAGCCGGGGCCGTCCAGGTCCGGCATCCGGATGTCGCTCAGGACCGCGTCGAACTCGAACTCGCGGGTCAGCTTCAGCGCCGCGTTGCCCGAGGCGGCGACGGCGACGTCATGGCCGTCGCCGGAGAGGATGTCGGACAGCATGGTCACCACCTCGGGCTCGTCGTCGACGATCAGCACCCGGGCCGCCACGACGACCGGCGCCGGCTGCTTCGGCGCCTCGGCGTCCCGCCGCGCGCGCTGGCTGCTGGGCAGGCGAACCATGAAGCGGGCACCCTTGCCCGCCGCGCTGTCCAGCGTGACCTCGCCCCTGTGCGCCTCGACGATGCCGCGGCTGACGGCAAGGCCGATGCCGGTGCCGGCCCCGACCTCCTTGGTGGTGAAGAACGGTTCGAAGATCCGCTTCCGCAACTCGGCCGGAATGCCCGGGCCACTGTCCTCGACGGCGATACAGACGTCGTCGTTCTCGGCATCGTACATCGTCGTCAGCGACAGTTTGCGCGGCGCCGACTGCGACGCCATGGCCTGTTCGGCGTTGACGATCAGGTTCATCGCCACCTGCGTCAACTGGTCGGCGTCGCCCCAGACCGGCGGCGGGTCCTCGGCCAACGCGCAGGACAGCTCAACGTCGGCGCTGCGCAACGCATAGCCCATGACGTCCAGCGCGGACCAGATGACGTCGTTGATGTCCACTTCCCTGCGCTCGGGCGCGCTTTGCCGCGCCATCGCCAGGAACGTCTTGATGATGCGCGAGCATCGGTTCGCCGACTTGCCGATCACCGCCGCGCGCTGCCGGATCGAGGGGTCTTCCACCGTCTCTTCCAGCAACTGCGACTGGCCGACGACGACCGACAGCGGATTGTTCAGCTCGTGGGCGACGCCCGCCAGCAGGCCGCCGAGGGCATTCAGCTTCTCGCTCTGGTGCAGCGCCTCGCGCTGCCGGGCGATCTCGGACTCGACCGCGCGCCGCTCGGTCAGGTCGATAATGCTGTAGACGATGACGTCGTCGTCCTGATAGCTGATCAGGCGCGCCGAGACCGCGGCCCAGAACGTGCTGCCGTCCGCCTTGCGCAGCTCGATCTCGACGTCGTCGACCGCCCGCGTCCGCCGCAGCAGATCGAAGACCTGACGACGGTCGGCGTCGCTGACGAAGTGGGTGATGGCGCTCCGGGACGCGGCCCCCGGCCCGTCGCGCCCGAGCACCCGCTTCGAGGCCGGGCTTTCGTAGATCATCCTGCCGTCGGCGGCCCGCGTCATGCCCACGGGCACGGGCGACGATTCCAGGACCCGGCGGATCAGCGCCTCGCTTTCGCGCAACGCCTCCTGCATGCGCTTCAGGTCGCTGATGTCCATCCGGACCGCGACGAAACCGCCTTCGGCCGTGGCATGACGGCTCATCAGCAGCCAGCGGCCGTCCCGCATCTCGACCTCGAGCGGCTCCGTCTGCGCGAACCAGGCCGCCTTGACCCGCTCCACCGAGACCAGGTCGCTGGCCTTGACCGGCCGTCCATTGACGCTGCGAATGCCCGGCGAGGCACGGCCGATCAGCGTGTCGACATCGACGCCGACGAGCCGCATGGGCGCCGTTCCATAGAGCTCGGCATAGGCCGAATTGCAAGTCACCAGCCGCTCGTCGGCGTCGTAGACCGCGAACCCGTTGGGCATGCTCTGAATGGCGTCCTGGAACAATTGCAGCCAGCGTTGCCGCTCCTGGTCGGCCTGCTTGCGCTCGCTGATATCGATCTCGACGGTCAGGATGTGCGAGACCTCGCCGTCGGCGCCCAGAAGCGGCAGCTTGGTCGTCCAGAAGGTCAGCGGCTCGCCCCCGGTGCCGTCATAGCTCGCCTCGTAGAAGGGCAGTTGCCGCTTGGTCTCGCGCACCAGCCGGTCCAGGCGGTCCGCCTTTGCCGTCACCTCCTCGGGAAAGATGTCGGCGTTGACCCGGCCGATGACCTCGGCCAGGTCGCGGCCGCAATAATCGAGGTAGCGCCGGTTCGCCATCTCGTAACGCAGGTCGGCGCCCTTCACGTGCAGCATGGCCGGCACCGTATCCATCACCGTTTCCAGCAGCGACAGGGTTTCCGCGGCCTGCTGCTGCGCCGCCACCTCGTCGGTCACGTCGGTATAGGTGCTGACATAGCTGCCATCGGCCAGCGGACGGCGGCGGATGTCGATATCGCGGCCGTTCGCGGTGCGGAGCCGGTAGGTGCTGGCGACCCCCGGACGGAAACTGTCGCGCAGCTTCCGCAGGCGCCGGGGCAGCTCCGGCGCCGGCACGCCGTGCGCCAGCAGGTCGCGCCGGGTGATCTCTTCCAGGCTGACGCCGACCTGCATCAGCTCCCGCGGCGTCCCGAGAATGTCGATCAGGCGGTCGTTCCAGGCCAGCAGCCGCAGGTCGGCATCGACCAGCGTGATCCCGTCCGTCATGTTCTCCAGGATCGCCCGCAGCATGCCGCTGTTGCGCTCCAGTTCGCTCTCGCGCTCCTGCAGGGCCAGATTGCGCTTTTCCAGGTTCTGGAACAGCCGGCGCAGCGAGCCGCGCATCTCCTCGAAGCTGCGGCCGAGCGTGCCGAGCTCGTCCCGTTGCCGCCAGGCCGTCGGCTCGTCGAGAACGCCGCCCGCCAGCGCCCGCGACTGGCCGACCAGGCGGTCGATCGGCTCCAGCACCTTCAGCCGCAGCAGCGGCAGCAGGATCAGCAGGCCCAGCGCGAGCTGCATGAATCCGGTGGCCAGGACCTGGCGCCATTGCTGGCCGACCACCGCCTCCAGTTGGGCCGTGCTCATGGCGACCTCGACCCGGCCGATGGTCTCGCCGTCGCGCACCACCTCGGCCCGGCGCGTCAGGATCTCGCCGCCGGCCGCCGGCGTCTGCGTCGCGGCCAGGAAATCGGGCAGCAGCGGCGCGCTGACGGTGATGCCGGTGACCCGCTCGTCCAGCATCAGGGTATCGATCAGCGGTCTGCCGGTCTCCGGCCGAACGTCCCAGATCGGCGTCTGCATGCCGATCGCCAGCGTCTGGACGATGCGCGCGTGATCCTGGTCCAGATGCGCGAGATGCGTCGTTCGGCGCTCCGTCACGTCGCGCCATACCGACACGGCGATCGGCAGCGACAGGCCGATGATCAGACCGATGGCAAGCGCCGGCCGCAGCCGGATGTCGCCGATCCCGCGGATCAAACGGATGTGGAGATGTCGCATGGCTGGCCACGCCCCCGGCGCGCCGTCCGCGTCAGCCCGCGAACCGCGCGCCATCTGCTCTATTTCAACGTCACGGGACTATTTCATATGCCGGCCCACGAATCTCGACAACCGGCCGTCGTTCATGATGCGGCGAAGGCTGGCATTGACCGCCTCGACCAGGTTCGCGTCCACCGTCTTGCGGCTGAACATCAGATGCAGCTTCTCGCCCGGGATCGCCAACGGATAGCGTTCGATCTGCTCCGATACGCCGAGCGTCCTGGCTTCCGCCAGCATCACCCCGACATCCTCGACCAGGTAGCCGTCGATCCGGCCATGCATCAACTTCTTGATGCTGGTCTGGTAGTCGACGGCCTGGTCGACGAATCCGGCGAAGGCCGGATCGCGCATCAGGGCCGCGAACTCGGGACCGTAGTGATAGCCGGCGATGACGCCCAGCTTGAAGCCGATCCTGGCGACCGCGGCCAGCGCGTCGAGGCGGTAGATTCCGACCTCGCCCCGGCGCACGTAGATCGCCATTTCCGTCGTCCGGTAGCTGTTCGAGAACCGCGCGTAGCGCGCGCGTTCCGGCGTCCGGCTGGTGCTGGTGGAGATGTCGATCGTGCCGTTCTCCACCTCCAGCAGGACCCGCGTCCACGGTGCCTGCTTGAAGGTGATGTCACACCCCAGATCGCGCCCGATCGCCCGCATCAGATCGATGTCGGCGCCGCTCGCCTCGCCGGATGCGTTCTCGTAGGTGTAGATCGCGTAGGGTTCCCAACCGACCAGCAGGCGACATGCGGCTTCCGCCGCCGCGCCGCCGCCGGCCAGCGTGAAGATGCCGATGACGACGGCCAGCACCCCGCGTGCCGGCCTGTCCGTAAGGCGTGTCATGACTCCTCATCCCCCTCGTTGCCCGACCGGGCGTCGCGCCCGATACAAACGCCGCCGCCGGTCGTCCACGCCCTGGCGGCGGGGTCGCGACGGCCGGTCCGGTGCGGCCAAGGTATCGGAAGCCGCCCATCACATAGGCGGTGATCGCCGTCGTTTCTGTGAACTGCTTCACTCGAACTCGCGAACACGCACGGAACGGCCGCCCCGGCGGCACGGCGTCGTCCCGACGCGGATCCGCTCAGGCGTCGGTCCTGCTGAAGTATCGGATGCTGGGACCGCCATCCAGCGCCTCGCCGAGCTGGGCCAGCATTCCGGATTCCGTGCGCCAGGCAAGATACCTTTCGTAATGGGCGCGTGACTCCCATTGCTCGACCAGCATGATGACATCGGCATCGTCGTCGTTGCGATAGACGTCGACGCCCATGCAGCCGTCATAGGCGCGGGTATCGGGCAGGATTTCCTTGAAGGCGCGGTTGAGGTCGCTTCCGGTACCGGCTTTCGCGCGCAACTCCAGAACAACCGTCGTCGCCATGACCTTCCCCCTTGTCCTCTGCGTTGCCAAGGCAACCCTGGTGTCACGATACGGTATTTTACCCGATGTGTCCCCGCCCCACGGAACCGGTGCCGGGGAAGCCGGCATAGCTGTCGCGATGGTCGACATCAAAGTTGGCCATGCCGCGCCGGGTCAGCACCTCGCTGTCGACGCCGTCGCTGAGACGGATTTCCTGATCGCTCTCGCCCTCGTACCAGCGGATGTTGAACGCGCAGAGCCAGGGGTAGAAGGCCATCGAGTCGTAGCCCGGCACGTGGTCGCGGATCCACCAGGCAAGGGGCCGCGGGTCCTGGCTTTCAGCGAACCGGGGCAGGTACCAGGGAATGACGACGCTGACCGTGGCGCCGAGAAAGCCGTCACCGTCGCGCTGGTCCCAGATGTGCCGGGCGCGATTATAGTCGTTGGGACCACAGAAATAGGCCCGGTCGCCTTGCCGCAACATCTCGTTGCAGAAGCCGTTCACCGATGGCGAGCGGTAGGCGCTGCGGATGGTGACGGCGCCGAAGGCGTCATGCAGGGGTTCGAGCACCTGCCGCGCCAGTTGCCGGCCGGCCTCGACCGCCAGATCGGGATCGTCGGGGATGTTCGGCATGCCATGGAAGTTCGCCACTTCGCTGTACAGCATGTCGCGCATGAAGAAATGCGGCGAGAGCTGCACCCGCCCCAGAGCCGTCAATGCGGCGACGCTGTCGATCCGGTCCGGCATGCCGCGGTCCCCCGTCATTGGGCTTGTCCGCCGACGATGGGCAATGGCGCCGGCAAATGCAATGGCGATCGAGACGTTCCGCTCAGCGCGGCGACGGGTCGGTGCGCCGCCACTCGCCGGGCACGTTGCCGACCAGAAACCGGCGCACCGCGCCGCCATCGTCGACCAATGGCAGGATCAGCCGATACCAGAGCTTGACCCGGATCGACGGTGGCGGCGCGTGTTCCGTATAGATCGGCTCGGGGCGCGCCAAGGCGGCGCGGTAGACGATGCGGAAAAACGCGCCGACGCCCTGGTCCGCGCGCAACGCCGACAGACACCGGCCCGTCATGTCGAAGCTCGAATGCCGCGCGATGATGCTGCCATAAAGCCGGTAGTGAAAGTCCGCGCCGCCGTCCAGCACGTCCAGCAGCATGATGTAGCCGAGCGCCGGCCGCATATCGAGCGCGTCGATCCCGCCCGCGCTGACCCGGCCGGCCTCGTCCCGCAGGCCACGCCAATAGGTCAGCAGGAACCGCAGTTGCGGCTGGCCCAGTTCCTCGACATGCGGCGACCAGACGATGCGCGGCCTCGGCATGCCCAGATCGGCGTAGAACCGGTTCAGCGCGCCGAAATCCTCACGCACTACCAAGTCATGATGCTGATCTTCCAACCCCGGCAATTCGCCTCAACCCCCGCACAAACCGCCAACAGTCAGATAAGCCACAGAAGGCAATCGACCAGATCGGAAGAAACATCCGAACGCGTTTGACCGCCTCATATCACCTTCTGACCGGGTTCGCGATGCCAGTTTCGCGCCGTCGCATGCCCGGGCCGGGAACGCCCTGGAATGGGTCAGCATGTCCCGGAATGACCCACATTCGATCCTCGGTTACGAATAGTTAGGATTAAAGACCGAACGCCCGAAATCGCGATTTCGCTCGGCTTCAAAGGTCTTTGCATGGTTAACGCGCGCCATCCCGGCGGCGTTGGGAAATCTGGCCCAGGGCCTGCAACGCCCCCCTCAGATCCCGCGACGGGCCGCCTGACAGGCCTGAAACGCGGTTCAAATTCGGGGGACCTCGACCAACACGTCAACGGGTCCGATGTGGTTCAGATCGAGAGGAGTTTGAAAGATGCTTTTTCGTCGCTGCGCCAAGGCCACCCTGCAAGCCGCCGTCGTCGCCGGCCTGGTTCTGACCGCCGCCGGCGGCCTCGTCCGGCCGGCCGTGGCCGAAACGGCGACCGCCGCCGACCACATCACCAGCCTGAGCCGGAACGCGATCACGGTGCTTGGCGACAGCCAGCTTACCGAGGCCCAGAAGGCCGACGAGCTGCACGCGCTGTTCGTCGACGGCTTCGACATCAAGACGCTCAGCCGCACGGTCCTGGGCCGGCACTGGCGCCGGGCCGACGACAGCCAGCGCGCCGCCTATATGCAGGCGTTCGAGCGCTATGTCGTGAAGACCTATGTGCGCCGCCTGTCGCAGCTCGACGAGCTCGCCGTCGAGATCAAGGGCAGCCGCGCCATCGACGATCGGGACAGCATGGTCTCGACGGTGTTCGCCGGCCCCGATGGCCGGTCGCTGAAGATCGACTGGCGGGTGCGCGAGCGTGAGGGCGATTTCCGGATTATCGACGTGGTGGTCGAGAATGTCTCGATGGCCGTGACCCAGCGCGCCGAGTTCGCCTCGCTGATCCGCAGCAACGGCGGCCGGCTCGATGTGCTGATCGCGGCGCTGGAGAAAAAGGCCGCCGCCTGAAAGGCCCGCCCCGGCGGGAACCGGCACCGCGTTCTTCCAGACGACCAGTTGTAAGGCCGGGTGACGTCGCCGCGCGTGTCGCAGACGGGCCCACCGCCCGCTGCGCAGCAGACCCCGCCGCTGACGCCCCCCGCCGCGTACCGGCGGCGCCCCTCCCCCAGGGCGCCGCCGTTTCTTTTGAGTGCTACGGCAGCTCGCGAATACGGCCGTCGACAAACGGCTCATAGCGGCCCGCCGCGGCAAGATACCCGGCGACCACCTCTTCAAGGCCGGGGCCAAAATCGTACGCGTCCATGGCATTGGCCGCGAAGACCTTGTAGCCATCGCCGCCCCCACGCATGAAATTGTTGGTGACCACGCCATAGATCTTGCCGGGATCGATCGGCGTCCAGGCGCCGCCGTCCCTGACCTCGACCGACTTGACCCGTCCGCCATTCGGCGCGGCGGCGCGGCTCCAGGTGAACCGCAGCCCGGCAACCTGCGGAAAGCGGCCCTTGCCGTCCTCGACCTGGCTGACGCCGCCCTCCAGCGCGGCAACGATATCGGCGCCCTTCAGCCTGAACGTGGCCAGCGTGTTCTGGAACGGCAGCACCGTCAGCACGTCGCCCATGGTGACCGGGCCGGCGTCGATCGAGGCGCGCAGACCGCCGCCATTCTGGATGGCGATGCCGATGCCCTGGCCCTTGACCCGGTCCAGCATGGCCTCGGCGACGAGGTTGCCCATCTCGCACTCGCCGCTGCGGCAACTGCCGCGGTCGCCGTCGATGGCCGCCGCGGTCTCGGCGACGACCCTGTTCTTCAATTCCTCGATCGGCGCCGCCAGCGCCGCTA
>JANQKO010000510.1 GCA_028281075.1 Alphaproteobacteria bacterium
TGCGACGTTCGAGGTTTCACCACCAAGACGCCAAGACACCAAGATCAGGCGTCGCGGTCTTCGGATGTTCGGCGTGACCTTGGTGTCTTGGCGACTTGGCGGTGAAACCTGGTTTGTCGATGCGCCTTCAACCAGCACCCCTGTCGGCGAGAGGAAAACCCGTTTTCCGGCGCTTCGCGCCAACAGACTTTTTGGTTCTTTCGTGTCTTCGTGCCTTTGTGGTGAAAAAGGGACCTTATTGATGGGTCATCAGGGATCGGCGGTTCGGCTTGGAATCGATGCCGACTGTCCCTATCAGGTTCGGGGCATCCGCGAGCTTGGGAATCCGGCAATTCCAACCGCCCGGAATTTTGCCCCGATTACCAGTATTCGAGGCGTGGCGCGGCGCCGGCTGCTCGCGACAATCGAGCTGACGCAGAAGGAAGCCGCGATGGCCGGCATGACGGAGGGGTCGCTGGATCAGCTCCTGACCGATGAACGCTGAGCGCGCGGTACTCCGCTATGTCAGCCAGCGGCGTCGGGACGAGCTTCTCGCGCTGGACCCCTTCGAAGGCATCGGCATCGTCAGCGCGGCCGGCTTTCTGGAAACGGTCTCCCGGTAGCGATGCCGAGCCGCGATCCCGGCGCAGCGCAGGCGGTTCGCGAGATCAGCGCAGCGTGTCGAGAACTTCGCGCAGCACCATCGCCTTTTCCTCGCCGATGGCTTCGATGATCATGTCGTTCTGGGCATCGACGTGGCGCATGACCTTCGTGCAGAGATCGACGCCGAGGTCCGTCAGCACCAAGTGAACCCGACGGTTGTCCTCGGCCGAGAGCTGGCGATGCACGAGACCGTCGGCGACCATGCGGTCGACCAGCTTCGTCAGGGTCGATGGATTGAGCAGCACGATCTCGGCCAGCTCGCCCATGGTCAGGCCGTCAGCGGATTGCAGGGATTGCAGCACCCGCCAGGTTTCCACCTGCACGCCCAGCGCCTTCAGTTCCCGGCTCAGGTCGACATGCAGCTTCCGATGCGCCGCCGCGAGGGAATAGGACAGGTACGACGTTATCGGTGAGTTCGAACGCGCCATTGCACAACCATGAAGTTACCGGCAGGTGAAATTAGTTGACGTGGAAAATAACTTCAATTCCGATAAAATGAACCGCCCGAAGGGAAAAAATAAGCGCTATGCGCACGGAACTGGGCTTCTCGCCGCTGCGGCACCGCTGGCCGGAGACGCTGGACCTGTTGGCGGACGACCGCCGCGGCCGCGGCGGGACGCGGGCCTATCGAGTCGCCCTGCTGATTCCCATGTGCGGCGCCGCCGGACTTTGGGGGCCGTCATGTGTCGCCTCGGCCCAGCTCGCGGTGCGGGAGCTGAACCGCCGGACCGGTATCGCCGGCCGTCCGGTCGAGATGGCGATTATCGATTCCGCGATCGAAGCCGAAATCCCGGTCGAGGACCTGATCGGCGCGCTGATCGAGATGGATGCCGTCGATGCGATCGTCGGCATGCATATCAGCGCGGTGCGTCAGCGCCTGACCCGGGTGGTCCGCGGCCGCATTCCTTATGTCTACACGCCGCTCTATGAAGGCGGCGAACGCGCGCCCGGCGTGTTCACGATCGGCGACACGCCGCCGAAGCAGTTGGGGCCGGCGATCGCCCACCTGCATACGCGGTTTCGCCTGCGGAATTGGGCCCTGATCGGCAACGACTATGTCTGGCCCCGGACCTCGCATGATTACGCGAAGGCCAGGATCGCGGCGCTGGGCGGGTCGCTGGTCTACGAGCGGTACCTGCCCTTCGCGTCGGGCGACCTGAGCGAACAGGTCGACCGCATCGGCCGCTCCGGCGCGGATGGCGTGCTGGTGTCCCTGGTCGGCCAGGACGCCGTCGAGTTCAACCGCATTTTCGGCGCCCTGGAGCTGCACAAAAGGATCTTCCGACTGTCCTGCGCGATCGAGGAAAACGGATTGCTGGCCAGCGGGATCGACAATCTCGACAGGCTTTTTGCCTCGGCTTCCTACTTCGCGGCGTTGGACACGGCCGAGAATGCCAGCTTCCGCGAGGCGTATCACACGCTTCACGGCGACCGCGCGCCGGTTCTCAACGCGCTCGGCCAGTCGACCTACGAGGGTTTTCAGTTTCTTGCCAGCCTGGTGTCCGAACCCGGCGGCGACTGGCGCGAAGCGAGGCATGCCGCGTGCGGGCCCATCGCCTACAGGAGCGCGCGCCAATCCGTCTACATCTCGAACGCCAGCAACACCGCGCCGATCTACCTTGCTCGCGCGGACGGCATCGTCTTCGGCCATTTCGAGGAAATCACCTGAGACGGGGATGGGGCAAGCGCCGCCTCGATAGCCGGATTCCGAATTCAGGCCTCTGGAAAAATTACTTGAAACGGAAAATACCTCCTGCCTATCATTCGAAAAACAAGGGAGGAAAGGCCATGGCAGGTGCCGCCCGTCGCGCCTGAAGCCGGTGCGCGCGACGCCATCCGGTGCGCGACTTTCCGCCGGTCTTTGATTCCGGGCCGGCCGGTGCCGCGCCTGGAACGCCATCGTCGGCGTCTACGGTTCGCGCAGCCGGCCGCGTTTCGCCGTCTTTCGTCCCTTGCGCGATGACATCGTCCGTACAGCCCGAATTCTCGAGAACAAGGATCTGCCAGCCATGACGGTAAAGCGCCCGACCCAAGCCCAGTTGGAAGACATCGTGGCCAGCCTCGGCATGTCGATGGATCCGGCCCGGGTCAACGAATTCCTGGTCGCCATGCAGGGCAACTTCCCAGCTTACGATCTCGTCGACGCCCTGCCCGATGAAAAGCCGGATGTGAGGTATCCCCGCACGCCGGGCCATCGCCCCCTGCCGGAGGACAACCCGCACAACGCCTGGTACGTCAAGACCGACGTCGCCGGCGGCGACGGCAAGCTCGCCGGCAAGACCGTCGCGCTGAAGGACAATGTCTGCCTGGCGGGCGTGCCGATGATGAACGGCGCCTCGACGCTGGAGGGCTATACGCCGGACCTCGATGCGACCATCGTGACCCGGCTGCTCGATGCCGGGGCGACCATCAAGGGCAAGGTCCATTGCGAGTATTTCTGCCTGTCCGGCGGCAGCCACACCAACGCCACCGGTCCGGTCCATAACCCGCACAAGATGGGCTACGCGTCCGGCGGCTCGTCGTCGGGCAGTGCCGTCGTCGTCGCCCTTGGCGAGGTCGACATGGCGGTCGGCGGCGACCAGGGCGGCTCGATCCGCATCCCCTCGTCGTTCAGCGGTACCTACGGCATGAAGCCGACGCACGGCCTGGTGCCCTATACCGGCGTGATGCCGATCGAAAGCACCATCGACCATGTCGGTCCCATCACCGGCAACGTCGCCGACAACGCGCTGTTCCTGGAGGTCATGGCCGGCGCGGACGGCCTCGACCCGCGGCAGTACGACGTCAGGACGGCGGACTATACGGCCGCGCTCGGCAAGGGCGCCGAGGGCCTGAAGATCGGGGTCGTCGCGGAAGGCTTTGGCATGGCCGGTGGCGACGCGGACGTGGACGAGAGCGTGCGGGCCGCCGCGGCGCATTTCGAGTCGCTGAACGCCAGCGTCGAGGAGGTCAGCATCCCGATGCATCCGCAGGGCGCCGCGATCTGGACGCCGATCGCGCTAGAGGGCCTGCAATGGCAGATGATGCATGGCAACGGCATGGGCATGAACTGGAAGGGCCAGTACACGACCAGCCTGCTCGACGCGCATGCCGCCTGGCGGGAACGGGCCGACGAGCTGTCGGATTCCCTGAAGATCTGCATGCTGATCGGCGAGTATTTCATCCGCCACTATCGCGGCCGCTATTACGCCAAGTCGCAGAACATCGCCCGGCGCCTGACGGCGGCCTATGACGCGGCGCTCGCCAAATACGACCTGCTGCTGATGCCGACGACGCCGATGAAGGCGACGCCACTGCCGGAAGCGGACGCGCCGCTCGCCGAATATCTGCAGCGCGCGTTCGAGATGATCCCGAATACCGCGCCGTTCGACACGACGGGCCATCCGGCGATGTCGATCCCCTGCGGCATGAACGACGGGCTGCCGGTGGGGTTGATGCTGATCGGCAGGCACTACGACGAGACGACGATCTATCAGGCGGCGGACGCCTATGCGTTAACCGTCGATTGGAAATCACTCTAGGTTCGGAGAGACGCAAATGGCGCACGTGCACGACCATGACCATCCGCACAACAAGCCCCTGTCCGATGTGGAACTGCGGGTCAAAGCCCTGGAATCGGTGCTGACGGAAAAGGACCTGATCGATGCCGAGGCGATCGACCTGATCGTCGAGACCTTCGAGACCAGGATCGGACCGCGCAACGGCGCCAAGGTCGTGGCCAGGGCCTGGACCGACCCGGACTACAAGAAGCGGCTGCTGGAAAACGCCACCGACGCCATCGCCGAGCTTGGCTTTTCCGGCGTTCAGGGCGAGGACATGATCGTCGTCGAAAATACCGACGCGGTCCACAACATCGTCGTCTGCACGCTCTGCTCCTGCTATCCCTGGCCGACGCTGGGCCTGCCGCCGGTCTGGTACAAGGCCGCGCCCTATCGTTCCAAGGTGGTCAAGGACCCGCGCGGGGTGCTGGATGAATTCGGCGTCTCGCTGCCCGAGGACACCGAAATCCGCGTCTGGGACAGCAATGCCGAGCTGCGCTACCTGGTGCTGCCGCGGCGGCCGGACGGCACCGACGGCATGAGCGAAGGCGAGCTGGCCGCGATCGTCACCCGCGATTCGATGATCGGCACCGGCCTTGCCGGCGCGTCATGACCCGGCATTCGACCTAGGAGACAGCGCATGAACGGCATACACGATCTGGGCGGCATGGACGGCATCGGCCCCATCAACCCGGAAGAAAACGAGCCGGTCTTCCACAGCGAGTGGGAGAAACGCATGTTCGGGATGTTCATCTCCTGCTTCGCGGGCGGCCACTACAACGTCGATGAGTTCCGCCACGCGATCGAGCGCATGGACCCGGCGCATTACCTGGAATCCAGCTATTACGAGCACTGGCTGTCCTCGCTGGAAACGCTGCTGGTCGAAAAGGGCGTCGTCACGCGGGAAGAGCTGGACGAGCGCAAGAAATTCGTCGCGATGGAGGATGCCTGATGCCGACCCTGACCAAGGACGTCGTGCCCGGCCTGATCGCCACCGGCGCCTCCTGCCGGATCGATGAAGACGTGGCGCCCAAGTTCAAGCCCGGCGACGCCGTCGTGACGCGGAACATCAACCCGGTCACGCATACCCGCCTGCCGCGCTACGTCCGGGGCAAGCGGGGCGTCGTGGAACGCGATCACGGCGTCTTCGCCTTTCCCGATACCAGCGCGCATGGCGGCGGCGAGAAGCCGCAGCATGTCTATTCCGTGAAGTTCTCGTTTCAGGAACTCTGGGGCGAGGACCATGCCGGGAACATGTATCTCTATATCGACATGTTCGATGACTACATGCGGCCGGCGAGCTAGGGCGGCGCCGTGATGTCCGCGCGACCCGATCTCAAACGCACGCCGCATCTGCCCCAGGACGAGGACGGACCGGTCTTCGCCGCGCCCTGGCAGGCGAAGGCTTTCGCCATGACCGTCAGCCTGCACGAAAAGGGCCTGTTCGAATGGTCCGAATGGTGCGACGCGCTGAGCGCGGAGATCAGGGCCGCCCAGGCGGCCGGCGATCCCGATCTGGGCGACACCTATTATGACCACTGGCTGCGCGCGCTGGAAAAGATCGTGACGCAAAAGAACGTCGCCAGCATGGACGATCTCGTCGCCTGCAAGGAGGATTGGCGCGCGGCGGATCATCATCGCGGCTTCGGCGAAGCGCCTGTTCTGGTTCGCGGCGGCGATGCCGGCCACGGCCACAATTGATCGACACCGAAAATCAATGGGGTGTTTCCTGGGCCGGTGACGTTAGGATGATGGTCTCACCCTTCCGGGCGACCGGGCCGCATTTCAACAGATGAATTTCTGACGGGGATCTAGCATGAGAAGCTATCTTCTGGCGGCCGCCGGCCTCTCGTTCGGCGCGACACCGGCCCTGGCCCACCATCCGCTCGGCGGCATGCCGATGGAGACCTTCGCGCATGGCCTCCTGTCCGGGATCGGCCACCCGCTTCTGGGCTTCGACCATCTGTTCTTCGTCATCGCCGTCGGAATCGCGGCGCTCTATACCGGCCAGGCGCGGTTGACGCCCGCGGCCTATATCGCCGCCATGCTGGCCGGATGCCTGCTGATGAGCATCGGTGTCGGCCTGCCGCTGAAGGAAATCGTTATCGGCCTGTCGCTTCTCGTCGTCGGGGGTGTCGTCCTGTCGGGCCGCGCGCTCGGCCTGACGCCGGCGATCGCCCTGTTCGCGGCCTTCGGGCTGTTCCATGGCTCGGCCTTCGGCGATTCCATCGCCGCGCAGGAAGCCGCCATGGGTATGTCGGTCCTGATCGGCTATCTGATCGGCCTCGGCGTGCTGCAATACGGCATCGCGCTGGCCGCCGGCTGGGTCGTGCGGCGGCTCTGGCACGCGACCGAGGCCCAGGCCATGCGGGCTCGCCTCGCCGGCGCCGTTGTCGCGGGCATCGGGCTCTTTTTGACATTGGAGAATGTCGAGGGCATCGTCTTCGACGCCCTGAACTGGGCCGGCTGAGGCGGGATGCGGGAATGGTGAATGGATCTCGGACTTCGTGACAAGCGCGCCCTGGTAACGGGCGCCAGCAAGGGCATCGGGCGCGCCGTGGCCGACGCGCTCGCCGCCGAGGGCTGCCACCTGGCGCTGGTGGCGCGCGATGCGGATGTCTTGCGGGCGGCGGCGGATGAGATTCGGGCGCGGGCCAACGTCAATGTCGAGACCCGCGCGGCCGACCTGTCGACGTCGGACGGCCAGCGGACGGTGGTGGCGGCGTTCCCGGACGTCGACCTGGTGATCAACAATGCCGGCTCGAACCCGGCCGGCGAGATCGACCAGATCGACGAGGAGACCTGGCGGTCCTCCTGGGACCTGAAGGTGTTCGGCTACATCAATCTCTGCCGCGCCTATTTCGCGAACATGAAGGCGCGCGGCGACGGCGTGATCGTCAACATCATCGGCGCCGCCGGCGAGCGCATGAACGCCAGCTACATCCTCGGCAGCAGCGGCAACGTCGCGCTGATGGGTTTGACCAGGGCGCTCGGTGCCCGGGCGCCGGATGTCGGCGTGCGCGTCGTCGGCGTCAACCCCGGCCTGACCGCGACCGAGCGGGCGCAACAGATGCTCAGGACCTGGAGCGAGCAGAAGTTCGGCACACCGGAACGGACGGACGAGGTCCTGGCCGAGATGAACCTGCCGTTCGGCCGCATGGGCGAGCCCACCGAGGTTGCCGACCTGGTCGCTTTCCTGGCCTCGCCGCGCGCCGCCTATATCAGCGGCACCATCGTCACCATCGACGGCGGCGCGGTTAATCGCTAAGGCACGACGGTTTCAGGTCGTACCTCACCTTCAACTGTCACCCCGGCGAAGGCCGGGGTCCATACTGACATGAAGCATGCTGCGGCGTGCCTGCATGGACCCCGGCCTTCGCCGGCGTGACGACTGGGACAGTGGTCGGACTTGAACGCATCCTACGCTAAGACCTTAGTCGCGCGCCGGTCGGATCGTAGAGCGGTTTGAGGCTGGCTTCGGCGGCGAAACGTGTACCCGCGACGTCGATGTCATAGGCGTCGGCCAGCAGGTCGGCCGCCGTTTCCGCCGGATCGCAGGGCACGTAGCCCAGGCCGATGGCGCCGCCGAGATGGTGGCCGTAACCGCCCGAGGTCAGATAGCCGACCATGCGCCCGGCGCGCCAGATCGGCTCGGTGTGATACAGCAGCGGCTCGGGATCGCTCAGGCGGAATTGCAGCAGGCGCCGCGTCAGGCCCTGCCGGCGTTTCGCCAGCACCGCCGCGCGGCCGACGAAGTCACCAAACCGGGAGGCCGGCTTGTCGACCTTCACCGTGAAGCCGAGGCCCGCTTCCAGCACGTGGTCCTCGTCGCCGATATCGTGGCCGAAATGGCGGAAGGCCTTTTCGATGCGGCAGGAATCCAGCGCGTGCATGCCGCAAAGCCGCAGGCCGTGCTGGTCGCCGCGCGCCATGATGGTATCGAACACCTGCCGGGCCTGCTCGCTCGGCACATGGAGTTCCCAGCCCAGTTCGCCCACATAGCTAATGCGGTGGGCGCGGACGAGGCCCATGCCCAGCTCGATCTCCCGCGCCGTCGCGAACGGAAACGCGTTGTTCGACAGGTCGGCGTCGGTCAACGGTTGCAGCAGGTCCCGCGCCTTCGGTCCCATCACCGCGATCACCGCCTCGGCGCTCGTGGCGTCCCAGACGTGGCAATGGGCATCGTCCGGAATCGCGCGTTGCAGCCAGGCGAGGTCGCGGCGCGCGGTCGCCGCTGACGTCACGACCATGAACGCCGTCTCCGACAGCCGCGTGACGGTCAGGTCGGCGGCGATGCCGCCGCGCTCGGTCAGCCATGGCGTATAGACGATGCGGCCCGGCGCCACGTCGACGTCGTTGGCCGAGACCCGCTGCAGCACGTCGCGGGCGTCGCGGCCCTCGACCCGGAACTTGGCGAACGACGTCAGGTCGAACAGGCCGACGGCCTCGCGCACGGCCCGGTGCTCGGCGGCCGAATGGTCGAACCAGTTCTGCCGCTTCCAGGAATAGACGTATTCCGGCCGCTTGCCGCGCGCGCGTTCGGCCGCCGGCAGATACCAGTTCGGGCGCTCCCAGCCGGCGACCTCGCCGAAGCAGGCGCCGCGCGCTTCCAGGCGCTCGTGCAGCGGCGACTGGCGCAGGCCGCGCGCCGTCTCGAACTGCCGGTAGGGGAAGTGGTCGGCGTAGAGCAGGCCCAGCACTTCCGTGGCGCGCTGAAACAGGTACGTGCGGTTGTTCTGAAACGGCTGCATACGGCGGATGTCGACGTCCCACAGATCGAAGGGCGGCTCGCCGCCGTCCATCCACTGGGCCAGCGCCTGGCCGGCGCCGCCGGCGGACTGGATGCCGATGGAGTTGAAGCCGGCGGCGACATAGAAGTTCCGCAACTCCGGCGCCTCGCCCAGGAGATATCGGTCGTCCGGCGTGAAGCTCTCCGGCCCGTTGAAAAAGGTATGGATGCCGGCCGTCTCCAGAAGCGGAAGCCGGGCGACGGCGGCCGTCAGGATCGGCTCGAAATGGTCGATGTCCTCGGGCAACTGGTCGAAGCAGAAGTCCTCCGGGATGCCGTCCATGCCCCAGGGCTTGGCGACGGGCTCGAAGGCGCCCAGCAGGATCCTGCCGGCGTCCTCCTTGTAGTAGGCATGCTCGTCCGGCACGCGCAGCACCGGCAGGTCGCGCGGCAGGTCGGGGATCGCCTCGCTCAGGATGTAGAAATGCTCGCAGGCATGCAGCGGCACGTTGACGCCGGCCATGCGGCCGACCGCGCGGCCCCACATGCCGGCGCAGTTGACCACGTGGTCCGCCGTGATCTCGCCTTGGGCCGTGCCGACGCCGGTCACCCGTCCGTCCTGCTGGTGAATTGCCGTGACGGCGGTGTTCTCGAAGATGGCGACGCCGTTCCGGCGGGCGCCGGCGGCGAGCGACAGGGCGATGTTCGCCGGATCGGCTTGGCCGTCCCTGGGCACATGGACGCCGCCCTTGACGCCGTCGCCGTTCAGCAGCGGATAGCGCGCCAGGCATTCGGCCGCGGAAATCTCCTCGATCTCGACACCGAAGATCCGGGCCATCGCGGCGCCGCGCCGCAGTTCCTCCAGCCGCTCGTCGCTCAGCGCCACGTTGATCGAGCCGTTGCGCTTGAAGCCCGTCGCCACGCCGGTCTCGGCCTCCAGATCGCCGTAGAGCGCTTGCGAGTATTTCGCCAGGCGGGTCATGTTCTGGGTCGCGCGGAGCTGCGAGATCAGCCCGGCGGCGTGCCAGGTGGTGCCGCAGGTCAGCCGCTTGCGCTCCAGCAGCACGACATCGGTCCAGCCGAGCTTGGCCAGGTGGTAGGCGACGGAGCAGCCGATGACGCCGCCGCCGATGATGACGGCGCGGGCATGGCGGGGCAGGTCGGTCATGGGCGTTTCCCTTTCGCCCGCCAGTCTGACAGGCCGCGTTG